>JAGCXI010000014.1 GCA_017961365.1 Clostridia bacterium | reverse complement strand
TTTGAAACTTTCCGGGAACGTCCTTAAAGCGGGGCACCGCGAAAATGCGGATCAAGACCGCCGCCAAAATAAGCACGCCGCCGATGATAAGCGAAGTGTAAAAACTCGGATTCACCCCGATCCCGAGAAAATTCACGTTTTCCGGAAGCAATGCTTCCCGCATCAACTCGCCGAGAGAGCCGGAAGCGCCAAGCAAACAAAGCATACCTACTCCTTTTCTAAGTAATTATATTACTTAAAAGGGAATTTGACAAGTAATGTATCGGAAATAAGGATCGAAAAAGTCTTTCTTTATCCTTCTCCGTTCGCCATAATGACGACGTCGGGCTTGAACTCTCTCAAAGCGTCCACGAAAGCTTGTCTGTCTTTTTTATGTATGGAGACGACGATGTAAAGGACTTTCTCGGGGGTGGCGGGATCCGCATAATACAATGCGCCGATCCCCGCCGCGTCATCCGAAACGTATCGCAGGATATTCTCGCGGGAAATCTTTTTCTTCACGAAAAAGCGGTCAAGGACCAAATCGTCTCCCTTAAAAGAATAGGACGTGCCGAAAACGAGGATGGCGAGCGCCACGAAGAAAAGAGCAAAAAGCACAATGGACAAGATATCCGTCGCGGGGATCACGGAGATAAATCCACCCACCCCGGCAAGGCGAAGCGAAGCGAAAACGATCGAAACGATCGAGACCGCATTCACGAGAGCGTACACAACGTAAGCCGATTTCGGATAAGCATAACGAAACTTCTTCATATCAATAGTATACCCCATATTCCCCTATTTGTAAAATCTTTTTCCCGCGCGCCGTCTTCATAAAAAAAGAAGCCTCCCTTCCTTTGGAAGAGAGACCTCGTTTTTTTGTCTTCGGGATCAATGCGCGAAGATCGCGAGAAGGAAGCCAGCGGCGACAGCCGAACCGATGACGCCTGCGACATTCGGTCCCATCGCGTGCATCAGCAAATAATTATCGGGATTCCACTTTTTGCCCTCGTTATGCGCGACGCGCGCCGCCATCGGCACAGCCGAAACGCCCGCGGCGCCGATAAGCGGATTGACCTTTCCTTTCGTGATCCAACACATAAACTTGCCCATCAAGACGCCGCCTGCCGTGGAGAAACAGAAAGCAAGGAGCCCGAGACCGACGATCTTCGAAGTGTCGGGGGTCAGGAAGTTACTGTAAATCGCCGTGGCGCCGACCGAGATGCCAAGGAAAAGGGTCACGATATTCATAAGGGCGTTCTGCGCCGTATCCGAGAGTCTCTCCGTTACGCCGCACTCTTTGAGGAGGTTTCCGAACATCAAGCACCCGAGAAGCGGAGCTACGCTCGGGAGCAGGATCGCGGTAATGATCGTGACGGCGATGGGGAAAATGATCTTCTCCGCTTTGGAAACCGTGCGGAGCTGCTCCATCTTGATCATACGCTCTTTCTTCGTCGTCAGAGCACGCATGATCGGGGGCTGGATCAAAGGAATAAGCGCCATATAGGAATACGCCGCGATCGCGATGGCACCGAGCTTTTCGGGAGCGAGGGTCTTGGTCACGAAGATCGCCGTAGGACCGTCAGCGCCGCCGATGATGGCGACGGAAGCCGCGATCTCACCGGTGAACCCGAAGGTAATGGCGAGGATAAGCGCCATATAGATACCGAGCTGCGCCGCCGCGCCGAGGATCAAAGACTTCGGATTCGCCAGCATGGGACCGAAGTCCGTCATCGCCCCTACGCCGATGAAGATCAGGCAGGGATACAAACCGGTCTTAACGCCTATGTACAATACGTCCAAAAGCCCGCCGTGCTGCAATATATTCAGGTAATCCACGCCATTTGCAACGGCCTCTTCTCCCGTCCACCATGCGGAATGGAAGAGAGCATTCGCCTCCGTATTCAGCCCGGGAAGATTCGTGAGAAGCATACCGAATGCGATACCCACGAGCAAGAGGGGCTCGAACTTCTTCGCAATGCCGAGGAACAACAGTCCGCAAGCAATGACGATCATAACGATCTGAAGAGGCTCGCCCAGCGAGAAGCCGGATCCGCTCCACAGATTCTTTAATATTTCAACAATACTGATGTCGCTCATATCACCCTCACGCTATTTCAAAGAGCGGCGAACCGATCTGGACCTGCGTTCCTTTTTGCGCAAGGATCGCGACGATCGTTCCGTCCTTGGACGCACTGATCTCATTCTCCATCTTCATCGCCTCGATGAGCATAATGACGTCGCCTGCCTTCACTTTATCTCCGACATTCTTCTTGACTGCGACGACCATGCCGGGAAGCGGCGAAGGCGTGGCATTTCCGGAAGCCTGAGGCGCGGGCGCGGCTGCGGCTGCGGGAGCTGCGGCAACGGGAGCGGCGGCAGGCGCCGCGGCGGGAGCACTGATGGCATCATATTCCGCGAGGAGTTCGGCATTGCCTTTTTCTACTTCTACTTCGTAGATCTTACCATTTAATTTCACTTTATATTTCATATTACTTTCCCTCCTCGGTTACTTCTTTTATGGAAATGAAACGCAGCTCGTTCAGCGGCGTTTGGAGCTCATCCGCAATGATCGCCATAACCATCGCGGCAGTGCGATCGTCGACATTATACAACTTGATATCCCCGCTGCTGCCCGGCGCAAGCGCGGGCTCCGCCGAAGCGGGCGCGGCGGTCTCTTCGCCCTTCCCTTTCTTCTCGAAAAGGCGAACGACATAAGACAAAAGATAAATGAAACCCATCAATACGGCAAGAACGACCAGCACCAGCACGAAACCGACAAGCGCGAGAAGCAATCCTTGCGGAACGGTGAATTTCGTCCCTTCCCCAAGCAAAAACAACATACTCAGTCCTCCACCTTCTCGATCGTGTACTTGACCTTCTTCTCTTCCTTCTCGCGACGAGCGTCAAAGAAACGCTCCGCCACCTGCGGGAAAGCGATATAAGAAAGCACGTCTTCATCATTCTTAGCGACGCCCGCAAGCTGCGCCTTGGTCTTCTCGAAAGCCGGCTCGAGGGTATCCGCAAAACGGCAAGTGATGGGCTCCTCGTCTCCGAGCACTTTTTTCTTAAGATCCTCATTCACCTTGCCGGGGGCTCTGCCGTATTCACCGCGGAGATACGCCTTCACTTCCTTACCGACATTGACGTATTTCCCGTAAAGGACGTTGCTCGTCGCCTGCACGCCCACCATCTGGCTCATCGGCGTGACAAGGGGCGGATAACCGAGGTCTTCCCTGACTTTCGGCGTCTCGGTGAGCACTTCTTCCAGCCTATCCAAGGCGTTCTGCTGCTCAAGCTGCGACAAAAGATTGCTGAGCATACCGCCGGGGACTTTATAGCTCAAAGCATTCGTATCGGTGGAAAGCGACTTTGCCTTCAAAGTGCCGCTCTTCACAAAATCCGCAAAAACGGGCTTAAAGAAGTCATTCACTTGCTTCAAGACGTCGGCGTCGAGATCCACTTCATAGCCGAGCTGACGCAAAGCGTATGCCAGCGTCTCGGTGGCAGGCTGGGACGTGCCGCCGGAGAAAGTGCTCGTCGCGGTGTCCAAAACGTCCACGCCCGCTTCCACCGCCTTCAAAGCGGTCATATAGGCAAGACCCGTGGTGCAATGCGTATGCAGGACGACGGGAAGCCCCACTTCGCTCTTCAAAGCGGAGACGAGGTCATACGCCTCTTGCGGCCCCATAACGCCCGCCATATCTTTGATGCAGATCGTGGCGCAACCCATTTTTTTCATCGTCTTGCCGACTTCGACAAAATTCTTGAGGGTATGTACCGGGCTGGTCGTATAACTGATCGCGCCCGAAGCGATGGCGCCCTGTTTGATGGTCTCATCCACGGCGACCTCGATATTACGCATATCGTTCAAGGCGTCGAAGATCCTGATGATATCGATGCCGTTCGCGACGGAACGCTCGACGAACTTACGCACGACGTCGTCGGGATAATGCTTATATCCGAGGAGATTCTGCCCACGGAGAAGCATCTGGAGCTTGGTATTCGGCATCGCCGCTTTGATCTTGCGAAGCCTCTCCCACGGATCCTCATTCAGGAAGCGGAGACAGCTGTCAAAAGTGGCGCCGCCCCAACATTCGACGGAGTAATACCCCGCTTTATCCATCGTGCCGAGAATGCCCTCGAACTTCTCGATGGGAAGTCTGGTCGCGATGAGCGACTGATTCGCGTCACGAAGCACCGTTTCGGTAAAGTTTACTTTCATATTCCCTCCTATAGTCATGCGTGGCGAAGCCACAACAAAATTTTCCGTATAAAGTATATCAAAAAGCCGCGCGTGCGCGCAAACATTTTATATGCTAAAAAATAATTTTCCGATAAAAAAATAAAAGAAACGCGAGTGCGAAGGGGATTTACCCCATAACGGCGGTCAACGGGATCTGTCTGACCTCCCACTTGCGATCCGGATAAAGGGTGATCAATTCGGCGCCGCGCTGCTCCGTTCGACGGGAGATCCCCGGCATCGCGAGATAATCTATGCTCATGCCGTAAGTCAAACGGATGCCTTTATATTCGATGGAATAATTATTGTAATGATCGTGCCCGCAAAAAACGCCCGTAGTGGAGCCAAGCGTCACCATCGTATCAAAAAGCGAGCTTTCGTGATGCGAGCAACTCACCTCATGAAAGACCGCGTCATTCTCTTTTCCGAAATAATAAACGACTTCGTCGCTCCCCGCTTTATAAAGCGCGTACGCCGTCGCGTATTCCCGCAGAGGAATGTGAAAAAAGACGAGAGACGAGATCTGCTCCCCCGCTTCCTCCCGCAGGCGCTCGACCTCGCTCGCATACCAAGCGACTTGATCGTCATGGATATAGTCATAGGCGTTGAACCCCTCGCCCGTGTACGCATTGGAATCCAAAAGAAAAAGCGCCGTACGCAGGCTTCCGTCCGCATTCCGCACTTCGATGAGCTGATTATTCCGACCCGTGACATTCGGCTGAACATAAGGGTATAAAAGATTCCCGGAAGTCTTATAAGAAAGGGATCTGTAGATCGCGCAAAGGGCGTCGTTTTTCGTGACGGCAAAGCTCTCCGCATCGTGATTTCCGAAGGTAAAAGCCCAAGGGATGCCCACTTTTCGCATAAAAGCGGCGAATTGATACACCGGCGCGGAATTATTGAAAGAAAGAGACATGACCCCCATCGGGAAGCAGAGATCCCCCGTGACGATGACGAGATCGGGACGAGCATGCAGGATCTCCGCATAGCAGGCGCGAAGCGCAAGAAGATCCTTTTTGCGGGAAAAGAGGCTCCCGCCGAGATGGATATCCGTAAGATGCAAGATCTTAAATTCTTCGCCGCTCAAAACAAAACGATAGATCCCCGTCTCTTCTTCATAGGTGATCGGGAGCTCGGCATGCGAGACAGCGGCGACGGAATTTATATAAGACAAAAGATAATAGGCGTCTTTTCCCATCGAAAGGAGACATGCGATGGCGCCGGAAAGGAGAAGCGCGATGACGAAGACCTTTTTTGCGGCGCGAATATACGCGGCGGCGTCCCTCGGCTCCCTCATATGATACAGCGTCACGGAAAGCAAGAAGACCCCCGCCGCCAAGAGAAGCAACCCCGCGGGATGTGCGACGAGGTCTCGATACGTCAAAATAACGGTCAGCATTATGACCCAATACAAAAGGAAAAACAGAGGCGGAAACCAAGCTTTTCCCCTGCGAAACGAACGTGTCGGAGGCACATTCTCCACGCGAGAAACTCCTCCAAAACCGCCGAGCGCCTCTTCGGCGCAAAATCTCTTCACATCCCGCTTTTCATCCATATCTCGAATCCCCACACAATAATTATTTCGAGACGGAGAAAATATAAAAGAAAAATTTCGCCCGAAAGCGAAATCTTCTTAAAAAATTTTTCAACTTATCGAAATCAACCCAAACCGACGTCCAACGCCATCATAAGGACAAAGCCGATGGCAAAGCAGATCGTCGAGACATTCGTATGCTCCCCTTTCGCCGTTTCGGGAATGAGCTCTTCCACGACGACATAAAACATCGCGCCCGCCGCAAAGGCGAGAAGATAAGGCAAGACGGGCAGAAAAATTTTGGCGGCGAAGATCGTAAGAAGCGCGCCGATGGGCTCGATCACGCCGGACAAAACGCCGTAAGCGAAAGTCTTTCCTTTATTCATTCCTTCTGCGCGGAGAGGCATCGAGACGATGGCGCCTTCGGGGAAATTCTGCAAAGCGATGCCGACCGACATCACGAGCGCGCCCGCAAGACTAATGCTCTCATTTCCGTAGAGCCAGCCCGCGAAGATCACGCCGACGGTCATGCCCTCGGGAAGATTATGAAGCGCGACGGCAAGAAACATTTTCGTCGTGCGCTTCTAGCCGCTCTTCATGCCTTCCTCGCTCTTGTCATTATGAATATGCGGGATCAGGATGTCGAGCGCAAGCAGGAAAAGCATGCCGATCAAAAAGCCGATCACGGCGGGGATAAAAGAGAGCTTTCCCATCCCTTTCGACTCTTCGATCGCGGGCAGGATCAAGCTGAAGAAAGAAGCGGAGACCATAATGCCCGCGGCAAAAGCGCTGAGCGCTTTCTTGAGCTTCTCATTCATCTCTCCGCGCATAAAGAAAACGCACGCCGCGCCGAGGCACGTCCCCACGAAAGGTATCAAGATTCCGTACGCTACTTTACCCCACATATCTCGTCCTCACAAAGATGGAATTCTCTACAAATATAATACAATATCGAAGAAAAAACAACCGTTTGCGCCAATGAATTTTATCTTTTGATAAAAACTTTCGGCAGGAGGATCTTCCGAGGCATTTCCGAAAAGAGATCGCGCGATCAAACGCCCTTCATATTGCGACGGAAGACCAAGATCGCCGCCGTAAACGCCACGACCGCATACGCAGCAAGGATCAAAAGCGGGCGCACGAGATCCGTGAAAAGATCTTGGTACCCATTCACGGCATTCTGCAAAAGAAGCGTGGCATTCCTAAAAGGAAGGGCGTTCATCACCGCCATAAACCCTTTTCCCATCCCTTCCGTGGGGAACCACATCCCCGAAAGAAGGGACTGCCCCATAACGACTGCCGAAGAGACGCCGCCGATGGACTTCTCCGTACAGAGCGATCCGAAAAGGATGCCGAGCCCGATGAAGAGAAAAGACGTCACCAAGGAAAAGAGGATGCCGAGAAGCATCGTGACCGACCAGAAAGAAAAGTCCAGCAAGCCGCCGACCACGAAAAAGAGCACCGTCTGCAACAAAGAGATCGGCAATAACGAGAAAGTATAACCGAAAATGAATTCATGCGAACGGGTCGGAGAAACGTAAAGACGCGTCAAGAAGGACGTGCTTCTGTCAAGCGCGATCAAAAGTCCCGAGAAAAGCGTCAAAAAGGCTTGCGCAAAGACAACGATCCCCGGCGCGAGATATTTGATCTCGAACTGCGAAGTCAACTTATGGAAGATGGCGAAAAAGAGCACCTCCATCAAAAGCGGCAAGCCGAGCATAAAGGCAAGGTTTACGGGATCGCGAAGGATCTCCAGAAAATTACGTTTCGCCAAAGTCTTTATTCTTTTTATCGAATTACGCATCGAGCTCACCTCCGCCTACGATCGAGATGAAAGCCTCTTCGACATTCGCTTTCCCCGTCTCTTGATAAAGCGCTTCTTTCGTCCCCACAAAGAGAAGCTTTCCTTCTTTCATGATGCCGATCCTATCCGCGAGGGCTTCCGCTTCTTCCATATAATGGGTGGTGAGGACGACGGACATCTTTCCGCGAAAAGATCGAATGGTCTTCCAAAGCTCGCGCCTTGCGATGACGTCCAATCCGAGCGTGGGCTCATCGAGGAAAAGCACCTTCGGCGACGACACGAGCGCCAGCGCGATGGAGAGCTTCCTCTGCCATCCGCCCGAGAGCTTGGCGGCTTGACGGCCGCGCACCGATCCCAAGTCAAACGCTTCGTAAAGCATGGTCATCGTCTTCTCGATCTCCTCTTTCGATTGTCCGTTAAGCTCGGCGTAAAAGCGGATATTCTCTTCCACCGTAAGCTTCCTTGCGATCGCGGTCTCCTGCATCGAAACGTCGATGAGCTTTTTCACCTCGACGGATTCTTTCACGACGGAATGGCCGCAGATATATGCATCTCCCGAAGTGGGCGCCGTCAGACAAGTCAACATTTTGATCAGCGTGGACTTTCCGGCTCCGTTTACGCCGAGCAATGCGAAAAGTTCACCCTCTTCAATCTCCAAATCGACGCCCTGTACGGCGACGACGTCTTTATACTCCTTGCGGAGCTTATCGATCTTGATCACCGACATCTTTCCCTCCCATGAGCTTATAAAACTCTTCATCTTTGATCAAGGCGATGCCACGCGAGATATCTCCCATGACCATGAGCGTGTCCCCCGTCTTGATGTCAAACATATTGCGCGCTTCCACCGGAATGGTGATCTGCCCTTTCGGTCCGACCCGCACGCTGACGATAAACCGATCTTCTTTGATTGTTCTCATAAAAATCCGCCTTTTCTTACTTTTCTTACCATCATTGTAGCATAAAAAGAGGATCTGTCAAGCGGATCCTCAAAAAAACAGGAAAACTGCTTACTTTCGCTTCGCCACGGGAAGCTCTTCATAAAGCTTTTCCAAAAGGAGCCTCATGCGATCGCCATCCTCAATATCCTCCACGAGAAACATCTCCTTCGCGCCTTCATAAGGCAAAGCGAGGGGCGCGTCTCCCAAGATCTCCTTCACGGAAGGAATGGGCTTGACGAGAAGCCTATCATCATAGATGCCACCCACGAGTTTTCCTCTGTAATAGAGAAGATATTCTCCCATCATCGGACGAAAGGTCACGTCGCCGACGGAGCGCAAAATATCCGTTATAAAATCCAAATAAGACTTGCTCGTCGCCATATTTACTCCTCCGAGGGCTTTTCTCTGCCCGCCTCCAATCTTGCGCAATCCTCACATCTGCCGAGCGCATCCAAAGCAAGCGGCGGAAGGATCCGTATGAGCTCCCGATATCTCGTTTCGTCGAGGGACCGCGCGAAATTCTCCGTATCCACATTCGGGTCGTACCCTCTGCTTCCGCAGACCGCGCAAGTATTGATGTATTTTTCCGATTTTCCTCTCCGCTCGAGGGTATAGGAACGACCGAATTTTCTCCATTTCGAATGTGACATCATTATCTCCTTATCTTCAGCTTTCCGGCGATCCATTCGTCGAGAAACGCCAGCTGCGGGTCGGTATGAAACCAATGCTCCCCCTCTTCCATCACCGTCACTTTCGCGCCGATATGCGAGGCGAAATCTTCTATCGTTTCGCGGGAAACGAGGTGATCCCGTCCGCCGGAAAGGATGGACGTGGGAATCTTCCAAGCCACGGGATGCTCCCTGGCATAGGACAAATACTTCCAAGAGAGAGTCTCGCCGAACGCAGTCTTGATCTCCCCTTTCGCGCGAAGATCCTCCTCCGTGACTCCCGCCCACGCCATCATATCTTTGATCAACTTTTCCATATCCGTGATGGGGGATATGAAAAAGGCTTTTTCGAGCTTTCTTCCCGCCAAAGCTACCATCGAGAAATACGCCCCGATACTATTCGCGACAAGAATGACGGAGGAATAGCGCCTTTCGATCTCCTCAAAGAAAGCGGGAAACTCCTCTTTCGCCTCCCACGGCGTCTCCGCTTTATAATCATATCCGATCACGGTGCGACCCGGGAAAAGCGAGGCGTAATGCTTCGATTCTTTCGCGCTTCCGCCCTTTCCGTGGATATAGACAACTGCGGAACTCATTTCATTCCTCACGATCGAATATCGCCTTGCATTCGAGCTTATCGCCGTATTTCGCCTTCCATTCTTTATGCGGCGCCGATACGTCATACGCCTCCAAGCCTTGCGGCGTGAGGGTCATCTCGATCATAATGCTATATCGATTCTCTCTCGAGCTGTTCGTCTTATAGACTTCTACCTTTTCGACGCCTTCCGTCTCCAACGTGCGCTCGAACAGCGCTTTTATCTCCGGAAAGAGCCTTTCCGTATCCGATCTGTCCTTAAATTTCGCAAGAATATAATGTTTCATATTTTCGCCCTTTTCCGTTTTGCTTATTATAACACAAACGCACACGCGCTGTGTAACCTGCAAGAAAAATATCTTTCGAGATCAGCCCTCCGAGATTTCAATACGAATATCCCCCGTGCGCGTCTTGATCGTACAATTTCCGCCCGACGTGCCGTTTGGGACCCTGACAGAGCCCGTAGATGTGTCCGTCGAAAATACCTTCGCGGAACGAAGCGTCCCCGTGACGTCCCCCGTGGAGGTCTCCACCTCGAGCTCTGCGGCGTCGCTCTTGTCAAAAAGTACGTCGCCCGTGCCCGTTTTGATCTTGATCTTCTCGGAGGCGATGACGTCGGTTAAGGTGAAATCGCCCGTGCTCCCCTCCGAAATAAGGTTTTTACAGTCGACCGCCGTCAAGGCCGCTTTTCCCGTGCCGAAGGAGACGGAAAGATCCCCTTCGCAAGCAAAAGACTCCACGGAGATATCGCCGGTGGATGCGGTCAACACCGCCTCCCCCGCCGACGCTCCTTCGATCATGATATCACCCGTGCTCACTTTGATCTCATTGCGTCCCGTTGCGGAAGCGTAACAATAAACGTCGCACGTGCTTCCTTTGATCTCGATGGTTTCGAATGTGAAAGCCCGCGGGACGAGAATGTCGCCCGTGGAAGCGGACACTTTCAGAGAAGCGTACGCCGAAGCGGGGAGATAGACACTCACGGAAAGATCTTTTCCCGAGGAAAAGAGCGAGAATCGATCCGACCATTTCCTCGTATCCTCTGCGATGATCTTCAACGTCCCGTCTTGGACCGAAACAAGATGCTTCACTTCCTCTTTTTCTTCGCAAACGACGTTGCACTTCCCGTCTTCCGAGACTCTTAACGTGACATCGGAGGACTTCGTATCGACCTCGATCTTGTCGAAGGTCTCCTCTATAACGTACGTATTCGTCTCCGTCTTCTCCACACCGAAGGCAGAAAGATCATACCCCGAAGCGGCAAAAGCGCATACAAAGAGCGTGGCGCCGATAATGACCAAAACGATCGCTGCAATGATAAGTCCCTTTTTCATTTCACTCTCTCCTTCTTGATAAACAACTTTTTAATGGCGAGAGCAAGCTTGCCGCAAAGGCGGATCAAGCCTTTTGTCGCCGCCAAACAAACGTGATAGAACAAAATCGCGGCGCCTGCGGAAAAGACGCTTATGCCGAACACCGCAAGCGCGGGCAAGAGATCCCCCCGAACAAGGGACAGCGCGGCAAGTACGAAGCCGCCGAGCGCGCAAGCGCCGAGCGCCAGATCCACCGCCCAGAGCGAAAGGAACAAAGAAAAGATGACGAGATAAATCGATAAAACGATCACGCCCGCGGCGAGCAGAAGCGGAAACCATACGGGAAACCCCAAAACGATAAGGAGGATCTGCAGTGTGCTGCGCTCGCGCTTATGCGAAACTCTCTCCTTCACGATCTTGCCGATAGGCATCTTCGAGAGGATCCTCTCCGCGATCTTTTCCACAGAGCCGACGCCCGCCACCGCCTCTTCTTCCGAGGCGCCTTCCTCCATGCGGTCTTCTATCATCTCGCAATAAAAAGACACCCGCTCTTCCGTCTCTTCTTTCGGAAGCCCCGCAAGCGCCTTTCGAAGTTTGTCCGAAAATTCTTGCTTAGTCATGTCGCTCCTCCTTCTTCACGAATTGATAAATCGTGATCACCTCTTTCCATTCCTCCTTGAAATCCTCTATGCGCCCCAAGCCCGCTTTGGTGATATGATAATATTTCCGAAGCCTCCCGTCGTGCTCGGCAGAGCGCACCGTGAGCATTTTCCCGGACTCCAAGCGCTTCAAGATCGTATACAAGGTGGACTCCGAAAGCTCCACATAGGGCTTCAGATCCTTAATGATCTTATATCCATAGGAATCCTCGTTCTTGATGGCGGCGAGCACGCAGACATCCAAAAGTCCGCGTTTTAACTGAATATCCATGCAATACCTCCCGTTACGTTATACATCGTATCACGAAGTATTGACCGCGTCAAGCATTTTCATTAAAAAAGCCCTATTCACAAGGAACAAGGCTCTTTTTGATTCCACATCACACATGGATTTTTTTATTTGCGGAATTCCTGCAGATTTGCAAGCGCCTCCGCATTATGCTCGGTGATCATCCGCACCTTTTCGCAGTCCGACATACGAGCACAAGCACCGCAGCTATCGTAGCCGCCGGATATGGCGCACCGACGTACGGCGCAAAGCGAATCACAGTACACCGTCTTCACGCCGGCACTTCTGCAACCTTCGCAACATATCATCTCGGGGGTGATCTCCACACCGTTCATTTCAGACCAAGATTTTGCCACTTTGGCGCGCAAGCCATCATCGTTTTGCACTGTGGCGAGACGCGCCTCGCATTTTTCGCAGTCTAACCCGCAATAGGCTATCATATTCATTCCTCTTTTTCCTTCTCAATTACCTTCTTTTGCCAAGACTTTTCCCCGCATTTGGGGCACTTCATATAGCGCGTCCTCCCGAAATGCATAGCCATATTCACGCTTTTATAGCTCGGAACGTACCTATGGCCGCACTTGCCGCACTCATAATACCCTGCCACCTGCTCGATCCTCAGCGCAAACATCACGGCTACGATAAACTGCACAAGCCCGATCCCCACCGGCAGGAAGAAAGTCCAAAGCGGCTTCTCCATCGTCACAAAGATGATGCCGACAGCAAGCATCGCTGCGAAAAAGAAAGAAGATATAAGCGTGAACACCACCTCATAAGTCAGCATCCTTTTATCCGATTTTTCCTTCTCTTTCACCATTTCCAATAAGTGTTTTTCCATTTGTTCGTTGTATTTCTCCATCGAAATCACCTCCCCGCTCAAAAGATCGCTGACCGTTATGCCCAAAATCGCACATAGTTCAAGCATGACGGAGGCATCCGGCAAAGAAAGACCTCTTTCCCATTTCGAGACGGCGCGATCCGTGATCCCGAGCTTCTCCGCGAGCTGAAACTGCGTCAGATCCTTTTCTTTCCTTTTTTCCGCGATGAATTTCCCGATTTTTGCTTGATCCATATTCGACCTCCTTGCTGTCATTATATCCTTTCGAAAAAGCGAATACAACAAACCGTCGGTTGAGTGACCGAAAAAACCTTTTTAATAATATTTATCCACGCCGCCGTAGCCGATGATCTTTTTATTCTCTCTCGTTTTGGAGATGAAATTTTCAAGACGCTTGCGAAACTCCTCGGGGCGCTTTCTTGCAGCGTCTATATACGCGACGCGTATCCTTTTATAGGATTCCGAAAAAGCTTGATAATGACGCCAAGCCGCTTCGTCCGCCCGAATGGCGGCGAGGATATCTTCCGGAAAACGAAAGGGCTTATGAATGACTTCTTCCAGAGCGTCTCGGATCTTCGGATGAATGAGTCCCTCTTTCTCGAGCAAGATCAGCCTTTCCACATTGGGCTGCGAATAACCGCTCCCCTTTCTCCGCGGCGTAAAGCGGCGCAACTGATGTTTCTCATCGAGGGTTCCGGCTCTTCCATCGATCCAGCCAAAGCAAAGTGCTTCCTCCACCGCGTCATTATAGGATACGCCTTTCTCCCCCGACGCGATCGAAGGAAAAACGAACCATACCTCTTTTTCTTGCTCGAAATGCGCTTCCAGCCATGCCCGCCATTCCGCGCGGTCTGCGGCAAAGAATATCTTTTTCTCCGTCATAGTCACCTCAAAGCCGGGGCTTGCTTACAGTATACATAACCCATAGAAAGTCAGCCAAAATGATACGCGCTAGTCATCCCGACAAACCGGAATTTATCGAGCAGCCAGCTTCAAAAATTTAGTATCATTCATCTGCTCGTTTGTCAGATATACTCCGTCATAAAAGAGAGCATACGTTGTGATCGGTGTAGGTGCGTTCTGCGCCTGTTCTTTATTTTCGATGTGTATCGCTTTGAACGGGATATTATGCTCTTTGGCAGTTTGTTCCACGATCGGAACATATTTTGCGTTAAAGGGGCACTGGCTTGTATAGTAAAGCACATATCCTTTTTCTTCGATACGCGGATACTTGGCGCAATCTTTGAAACGGGGTTTTGCGGCAGAAGCGGCAAACGGCAAATATGCAAGCTGAATTCCGTTATCAGCCTCATCGCAAACGGTAAAACCTTTGTGTTTCAGATATTTCGGATCTGCAAGAAACGGTTTTTTCTTTTCGGAAGTTAAAATGCAAAGACCGGTTTTCCCCTTGACTTTACTGTCTTTTATACACTCGTCTAAAAGTTCGTTTGAATATCCATGCCCCTTAAATGAGCCGGATACCCATAGACAGTCAATATACATATAACCGTCTACATCTATCGGTTTCCACGCATTTTCAGCGGGTATATATTCAATAAAACACTTCCCGCGCTCCACACTTTTAAGAAATACAAGCCCGTCATCAAAACTTGCGGTAAGCCATGCTTTTTTGGATGCAACCTGAACATCCTTATTGTTTGAAATGGCACAGCAGATATGTTCGCTTTCAATGTTATCTTTTGTAACCTTTATGTATTCCATAACAATTTCCCCCGTAAATCCCGATTTGTCGCTCTCTTTTTTCTTATTATTATACTCGAAAAATGTAAATGATTCAATAGTGAAATCGCGCCGTTGGCGCGGTGAAATCCTCGGGCTTATGCCCTCAGGTGAAATCGAAGTCTGCGACTTCGGTGAAATTAAATCCGTCCTTAACCCGCCGCAGGCGGATTTCACCACGAAGTGATTTCACCCATCCGCAAGGACGGATTTAGTTGAAAAGACTCATCTTTTGGCAGACAAAAGATGAGTCTTTTCTGGCTGGGGTGGCAGGATTTGAACCTACGAGTGCGAGAGTCAAAGTCTCGTGCCTTACCGCTTGGCGACACCCCAATATTACAAAAAGTGGGGTGAGTAGAGAGATTCGAACTCTCGGCCTCCAGGGCCACAACCTGGCGCTCTAACCAGCTGAGCTATACCCACCATCTTTTTTATTCAGTTACGTGCTGGCGAGCCAGGAGGGATTCGAACCCCCGACCTACGGCTTAGAAGGCCGTTGCTCTATCCTGCTGAGCTACTGGCCCATTTCCCGCCTAGCACAATTGGAGCGAGTGATGGGAATCGAACCCACACGACCAGCTTGGAAGGCTGGGATTCTACCGTTGAACTACACCCGCACATTTTCAGTAGCAGCGTTTGATATAATACTATGACGTTTCGGAAAATGTCAACTATATTCAGTCAAAATTTATGATTTCGGCAAAATATCTTCCATTCTCGATCGTGATTTTCGCCGCGCTGGCTTTGCCGCCGTATTGGCGCGATGCGCTGCCCGGATTTACGAAAAGGATGTCGTCCACCTTCTCCACGATCGCACGATGCGTATGCCCGAAAAGCACGATGTCGATCCCCTCCTCTTTCGCTTCGCGAAGGAGCCATAAAACCCCCGTTTTCACGTGCTGTTCATGCCCATGCGTGGCGAGGATGCGCACGCCGTCCAGATCTATAATACGCTTGGTAGGGGTGGAGTCCCAAAGATCGCAATTTCCTCTCACATAAAGGAATTTCCCCGGGTGCTCGTATTCGAAGCCGAGGATCCGCTGTAATCCGTCGCCGAGAAAGATGACGTAATCGCTCGTCTCGAACGCCTCTTCCATATGTTTGTCGCTATCACCATGCAAGTCCGAAAATACCGTAATGATCATATCTTTTTCAATAAATCGTGCAAAGCATTCGCGCGATGGCTGACTGCGTTTTTCTCCTCCGCCGTCGCCTCGCCGAAAGTCTTTTTGAGGTCATAAGAATAGAAATAAGGATCGTATCCGAAACCGCCCGCTCCTCTCGCCTCGGTGATGATCTCACCTCGAACATCGCCCGTTCCGACCTTATACATCCCGTCGGGATAGAGGAGCACCATCGTCGCCACGTATTTCGCCGTGCGCGGCGAAAGTCCTTCCATATTCTTCAATAAAAGGGCATTATTCTCCGCGTCCGTCGCATTCTCTCCCGCATAACGCGCGGAATGTACGCCGGGCGCACCGTCCAAACAATCCACCATCAATCCGCTGTCATCCGCGATGACTGCCTTCTCCGTAAAGCGCGCGATCGCCCTTGCCTTAATGAGCGCATTTCCGAGGAAATCCTCCGCCGTTTCCTCCGGATCGCAATGGATGCCGAGATCAAATAAAGAATAGATCTGCTCGATAGACGCACCGAGGATCGCTTTGATCTCCCGTATCTTATTCTTATTATTACTCGCGATCACAAGCTCCATAAGACGCCTCTTGTCACTCCGTGCGAAGGGCCACGACGGGATCTTTCTTCGCGGCGATTTTGGAAGGGATGAAACCCGCGATAAAGGAGAGCACCATACTGATGCCGATGAGCCCGAAAGCGCCTCCCACGGGGAGCAAAGCCAGCCCATGCAGCTTCGTGAAATGATAAATGATGAGATTCACGGGGATATTGAGGAGCAACGTGATAAGGATCCCGAAGACGCCGGACATGAGTCCGATGGAGACGGTCTCCGCGTCAAAGAGACGGGAGATATCCCGCTTGCTTGCGCCGATCGAGCGCAAAACGCCGATCTCTTTCGTGCGTTCGAGCACCGAGATATACGTAATGATCCCGATCATGATGGAAGAAACGATCAGCGAAATGGAGACAAAAGCGATGAGGACATAAGAGACGGCGTTGATGATCGTATTCACCGAGGACATCAGGATCGCCATGGAATCGCTGTAACGGATCTCTTTCTCTGGATCGGTCTCGGCGACGGAGTGATTATAGCTCGCGATCAATTCGGTGAGCTTCTCCTTCTCCGAGAACCCTTTGAGATAAAACTGGATATAAGACGGCGTCTCTTTATCCACGACGCCGAGCTTGCTGAGCGCCTTCCCGATGGTTTCGTCTTCCGTAAAAGCCTCGCCCGTCATCACGTTCATGTCCGGCGATTCGAGCTGATCTCGAATGATCTGCATGGACATCGACTTATCGATCATCCAATTCGTCATATCGGTGGTATAGCCGATGATGCCGCCCAAACTTCCGGAGGTCGTACCCTCCTTGGGACGAATGATGCCCGATATGCGGATCTTGATCCCGTTTTTCAGGACGGAAGTCATATACGTTTGATCGTCGCTCTTATCGTCCCAGAGCCCCGTATCCGCATTCTTCTCATATTTTTCCGCATTCAAAAGCACGGTGTATTCCCTGCCGATGAGATCGTCGAAAGAATAAGACTTGACAGACGCTTCTTTGGTATTCCCGAAGATATCCGTGGTAAGATCCATAACGCCGATCGCATAGAGCAGATAATCGTAAATGCGGTTATATTTATCCACCGAAAGCACGACTTCGAAAGTCTCGTCGTCACCCTCCTCGTACTTCTTCGGCCAATGCCCTTCGATGACATCGTATTGCTCGTCGAGATAGGTCTGATTATCCACCAATTCGTCCCAGATGGAAAGGGAGTCCATCATCGTCTCGAAATCCGCATATTTGGCGGGAAGCATCTCGTCGAAAGGATAATGCTGGACGTATTTCGTCTTGCTCTCCAACTCTTTTACCGTATAAATGCTGTATTTCAGATTATATCCGTAACGCACGGCGTTCGTGATCTCGCCAAGCTCTTCTTCCCGCTCATCGAGCCACTTTTTAAAGGAGCGGAGATCATTCGTCGAGGTCGTCTCGGTCGTCTTCTTCAAAAGGGACGCCGCCAAAGGATCGGAATAGATCTTTCTTTCCTTTGGATAAGCATTTTCATCGTTTCCCGAGCCGCCGCCCGCGAAAAGCTCCATAAGGTCTTCCATCCCGAGGCTGGAGCTCGTGCGATAGATCGTCAGCGGATAACTCGAAAGCGCCTCCGCTTCCACGCGATCGATATAATGTTGAAATCCATGCGAAAGCGAAAGAATGAGCGCGATGCCGATGATGCCGATGCTACCTGCAAAGGCAGTGAGGAAAGTACGCGCTTTTTTCGTGAAAAGATTACGCAAAGAGAGGCCGAAAGCCGTGGCAAAAGTCATGCCTGCTTTTTTCTCTGCGACTCTCCTTTTCTTCTTTTTCTCCGACGCGACGGATGAGGATCTCTCCGCCGGAAGCGGCTCGCTTTCCGTCTTGATCCCCTCCGCCTCGAGGTCTTCTTCGTAGGGAAGGCTGTCCGAGACCATTTCGCCGTCCTTCAGGCGAATGATGCGCGTGCTGTACGCCTCGGCGAGCTCGGGATTATGCGTGACCATAATCACCAGCCTGTCTTGCGAAACGGATTTCAAAATATCCATGATCTGGACGCTCGTCTCCGTGTCCAAAGCGCCCGTCGGCTCATCTGCGAGAATGATCTCGGGATCATTCACGAGCGCGCGAGCGATCGCCACGCGCTGCATCTGTCCGCCCGAGAGTTGATTCGGAATCTTGTCGATCTGCTCGCCGAGCCCCACCTTTTCCAAAGCGGCTTTCGCCCTCTCCTTCCGCTCCGCGCGGCTCACGCCCGAAAGCGTCAGCGCAAGCTCGACATTCCCGAGAACGGTCTGATGCGGGATCAAATTATAACTTTGGAAAACGAAACCGATGGAATGATTTCGATAATTATCCCAATCGCGGTCCTTATATTCTTTCGTGGAAACGCCGTTGATGACGAGATCGCCGCTGGTGTATTGATCCAAACCGCCGATGATATTCAAAAGGGTGGTCTTTCCGCAACCGGAATGTCCGAGAATCGCAACGAATTCGCTCTTGCGAAAAGACATCGACACGCCTTTCAAAGCATGCACTGTGGTGTCGCCCGAAACGTAATTCTTCACTATATCGACAAGACGCAACATAATGACCTCCCTTTTGATCTTTTATTCCGATTTTACTATAACAATATTAAAAAATGATGTCAATTGTTTATTTTGCCTTAAGAGTATTATTATATATTCTTAACTTCCGCGTGAGGCATCATTTTCTACCGCCGTTTTCGTAGAAAACGCGGATCCTTTTCAGCGAGGCGAATCAAGAAAAGACACAGGAAAATCATTCCTTTTCGAGCGAAAACAGACAAAATTTCCTCAGACGAAAAAGCGGAGGAAGTCAGGCCCCAACGTTGCGCAATTTTCAGAAGTGAGCTTCCACAAAAAAAGCGCCGCCTCCCTCTCCGAGAAACGACGCATTCTTTCTTGAAAAACGTCTTTACAGCAAACTTTCGATCACCGTCATCCTGATGACTGTCATCAAGATCTCCGTCGCCTTCCCCAGCTCATCCAAAGAAGGGTACGTGGGCGCTATGCGGAGATAAGAATCCGAATCGTCCATATGCAAGGGATGCGAAGCGCCGGCGGGCGTGATGGTAAGCCCCGCCTTCTTGCAAGCCGCCCAGATCTTTTTCGCCGTTCCGTTCGGACATTTCAGACAGATAAAATAGCCGCCTTTCGGCTCGTTCCAGGTCACGAGATCGCTGTCGCCGAAGCTCTCTTTCAAGGCGCTTAAGACCAAATCAAACTTGGGACGAATGCGGATCGCCTGCTCTTTCATAATGGCTCTGACGTTATTTGCCGAGCCCAAGAAAAGGGCGTGCGCGTACTGCCAGACTTTATTAAATCCGATAGTCTTCCAGCCCATTTTTTCCTTAATGGAAAGCATATTCTTGGGAGACGCGATGAGCACGGAGACGCCGCCGCCCGCAAAGGTACATTTGGACGTAGAGGAAAACATCTACCTACGATCCTCCCTGCCGAA
>JAGCXI010000013.1 GCA_017961365.1 Clostridia bacterium | reverse complement strand
TCCGCGTCGCTCCGTTCAGGATGACGGAATATAACGCGCCGTCTCTTTTTCGTCATGTTGCACCGACGGGCCGCGTAGAGCCGCTAGCGAATAGCGAGCCGTGGCAAAGCCACGTGTCGAAACATCTCATCCGCAATGCGCTTGCGCAATTCATGCAAAGCCGCCAATCGCGGATTTGCAATTCATGACCGAGAGGTCAATTCATGCACGAAGTGCAATTCACGCGCGCGTCGGGGTTCCCCGAAATGTCGGATAGACATTTTGGGGCTTTGCGTGCAATTCACCCGCCGCAAGGCGGCCCCCACTCCACATCAGCCTTCCCATCGAGGGGAAGGTGGCGCGCAACGTGAAGCGTGCGTGACGGATGAGGTGGGGAGACGCCCTTCGCTCCGTTCAGGATGACGCATAAAATTCTCTTTCGGGGGAGGAAGTGTCTCCGGGCTTCGCCTTAGACAAAAAAAACAGCCTACAGCGGATTTGCTTTAGACTGCTTTTACTCACCCCGTTATGATGACGGAGGTCAGTCCTCGTAAGAGATTTTGAAATAATCGAGCAGGCGCTTATAGACGTCCTGACCGAGGCGGCAAGTCTCGAGGAGGAAGCCGCGTTCGGAGCGCCATTGTTTCAGCCCGTTATAATATTCAAACTTATATTTATCGTCGATATAAAAAGGCACGAGTCCATTTTTCAGACATTCTTTAAACATCAACAAGCGACCGATCCTTCCATTGCCGTCTTGGAATGGATGAATGCATTCGAAGCGATAATGGAAAGCGACGATCTCCTCGAAATCGGCAGAGCGCTGCGGGGCGTACTCCGCGAGAAGCGCTCTCATCTCTTGCCGAACTTCGCTTGGGGGCGTGGTCTCGATGCCGCCCACGGTATTCGGGAGCTTCTTATATTCGCCCGCGCCGTATTTCGCAGCGAAATTCGTGCCCTCTTTCAGCTTGCCATGGAGCGCGAGGATGAAATCTTCCGTGAGCGGCTCTTCCGCCCGACGGATGACTTCCTCCACGCAACGGAAATGATTGTTCGTCTCGAGGATGTCGTCTAAAGGCAGGTCGGAAGGAAGATCCCCCAGCGTGGAGGTCTCGAAGATATATCTCGTCTGCTCTTCGGTGAGGCGGCTCCCTTCGATGTGATTTGAATTATAAGTCAAGCGCACTTGCGTCTCGTGATAGAGCCCGCCCGAGAGTTTGAGCCGCATTTCCTCTTCAAGCACGCGCAGGATGCGATTCTCCCGCAGAAGCTCTTTCCTCTGCGCGCCAAGCGCCGCCGCGATCCTCTCCGTTACGCTCTCTCGAATGTCCTGTCCCTTCGAGATCTTCGCAAGTGTGCGAGAAGAAATGCCCGCGAGCGAGGAGAGATCGGATCGTCTCATCTTCTTATCTCGCAATATGGCATCCAGTTTCTTTCCGTCGATCTTCATTTTCGCCCGTTCCTTTACTTTTCTTTTATTATTATACAGTAAAAGTAAAGATTATGCAAGAGATCGAGAGAAAAAGGAAAGCGGTTGAGATACTTCGACGACGGTGCTACGCACCTGCTCAGTATGACAAAATGTAAAGTACTTATCCAATATTCGTCATCCCGAGTCGTGTCGAGGGATCTCCACCTTGTTATAAATCGGTTGAGATCCTTCAGCTCCGCTTCGCTCCGTTCAGGATGACGAAATATAACGCGCCGTCTCTTTTTCGTCATGTTGCACCGAAGGTCCGCGTAGAGCCGCAGGCGAATAGCGAGCCGTGGCAAAGCCACGTGCCGAAACATCTCATCCGCAATGCGCTTGCGCAATTCATGCAAAGCCGCCAATCGCGGATTTGCAATTCATGACCAAAGGTCAATTCATGCACGAAGTGCAATTCACGCGCGCGTCGGCGCCAGAAGCATCTCCACAATCGGATGAGATACTTCGACGACGGTGCTACGCACCTGCTCAGTATGACGAAATGTAACGTACTTATCCAATATTCGTCATCCCGAGTCGTGTCGAGGGATCTCCACCTTATCGAAACGCCTGCGCCATATAGCGCAAGGCGACGTTTTCCGTCTTTTTGCGTTTTATAATATCGTTGCGCCTGCATACGCATGCGCATATATGCGCGTATATGCGCCATTCGCGTGCATAATCTCGTTAAAAGTGAATAAAATTGATAAAAACCGCATAAAAACAACATAAAATAATAAAAAATGAATAAAACGATCAACTTTTCAAATAATATAAAAAATTTTTGAAAAATATGCAAAAATAATTTGACAGACGCAAAAGATGGTGATAGGATATTGCTATAAAACAAAAAAAGGAGTTTTGGTTATGAAAAAAGTTTTGATTATTGTTTTGGCAATGATTATGATCGCGAGCTGCGTCTTCGCTTTTGCCGCTTGCAAAGGCATTGAGGATTCCACGCCCGAAGGCATCAAGGCGTATGGCAAGCTCGTTATCGCCACGAATGCTTATTTCCCGCCCTTTGAATATAAGAACGAGAAAGGCAAGATCGTCGGCTGGGATATGGATTTTGCGGCGGCTCTTGCCGAGAAGCTCGGCGTGAAGCTCGTCATCAAGAATATGGAGTTCGATTCCGTGCTTCTTGCTCCGAATGCGAATAAAGCGCATATCTCCATGGCAGGCATCAGCTATAGCGCGAAGCGTGACGAGACCCTTGACTTCTCGCAAGGCGTCTTCAACAGCACGCAGGTCATCATCGTGAAGAATGACAGCACGATCAACGGCCCCTTCGATCTCGAAGGCAAGACGGTCGGCGTTCAGAGCGGCACGGTCGGTCAGTCTCTTGCGGAGATGGATCCCGATTGGGCGGGCGAAGGCGATGAGGTTTGCTTGGCGGCGCCCAAGACCGTAAAGAAATTCTCCACCGGTGCGGAAGCCGTGCTTGACCTTGTGAAGGGCGGCGTCGACGCGGTGATCATCGATAAGTATCCCGCTGAGAACTATGTCAAGAACAATGAAGGCGTGAAGATCGCAGCGGAGCCTGTCTTCGAGGATGAATATGCTTTCGCAGTGAAAGAAGGCAATAAGGAGCTTGTCGACTGGCTGAATCAAGCGATCGACGAGATGAAGGCAGACGGCACGATGGACGCGATCAATAAGAAGTACTTCGGTTGATCTGATCCTTTAAGCAAGACAAAAAGAGATTATGCCTCAAACCGCATAATCTCTTTTTCTCAAATCAAGCCCGCCGTCCTATGCGGCGTTGAAGAAAAGAAAAATGATTTTAAAATTTAACTTTAGCATTATTTTCAATAAGGACACGCTTCTGCTTTTGGGCAAGGCGTATGGCTGGACGCTTGCGATCACGGTGATGGCGCTCGTCATCGGCATCGTCATCGGCACGATCCTCGCGGTCTTTATGGTGCTTCCGAAAACGAATTTCCTGAATAAAGCTTTAAACGGTTTCGCGCAGACCTATCTTGCCATCATTCGCGGCACGCCGTCTCTCGTGCAGCTCATGATCATATATTTCATCGTTTTTGCAAACGTGACCTTCTTTAATAGCGACGAGCTTTCGCCCTATTTCATCGCGGCGATCGGCTTCGGCATCAATAGCGGCGCGTACGTGGCGGAGATCATGCGCGCAGGCATCTTGAGCGTGGATAAAGGTCAGATGGAGGCAGGCAGAGCGCTGGGCTTGAGCTATGGCTCCACGATGAAGAGCGTGATCCTTCCCCAGTCCGCGAAGAACATCCTTCCTCCGCTCGGAAATGAAGCGATCATCTTGGTGAAAGAGACTTCCGTGGCGCTGATCATCGGCGTGAGCGAATTCTTCACCACCATCAAGAGCATCGTCACCACCACGTATAACGTCATCACGCCTTATTTATTTGCGGCGGTGGTGTATTTCGTGACGGTGTACATCATGACGATATTACTGAAAATCTTGGAGAGGAGGTTATCGAAAAGTGACAGACGTAATTAAAGACGCCACCATGGCGGAAAAAAAGCCTCTCATCGAGGTAAAATATCTCACCAAGAAATTCGGAGATCTCTTGGTGCTGAATGAAATATCGACGACGATCTTCGAGGGGGAGCGCGTGGTCATTATCGGGCCTTCCGGCGGCGGTAAGAGCACGTTCCTGCGCTGTTTGAATGTCTTGGAAGATCCCACGGCGGGTGAAATCATTTTCGACGGAGATGATCTCACCGATCTTAAGATCAATATCAATGTTTGCCGTCAGAAGATGGGCATGGTCTTTCAGCAATTCAATCTTTTCAATAATTTGACCGTCCTGCAGAATATTACGCTTGCCCCCATTACCGTGGGCAAAAAGAAGCTCAAAGCGGCGAAATGGCATAACCGCATTATGCCTCTTTATAATAAGCTGCTTGCGAAATTCGGCGACAAGATCAAAGCGATGATCGATAAGAAAATCGCGAAGAATAAGAAGATCATCGAAGAAACGAATGCGCTCCTTGCTCCCGTGGAAGCGGAATGGGAAAAGACAAAGCAGACGATCGAGAAAGCAGGCAAGACATTCGTGATATATGATAAGAAACTCACGAAGAAGAAGCTCGCTCTCGTGACAAAGATCGAGAATGCGGAGCGCGCCATCGATCGCGCCAAATATCCGCAGCCGAAGACGCATATCGATCCGCCGTATAAAGACGTGATGGAGATCACGAAGGCGGCGCAAGAGAATGCCATGAGGCTGCTGAAGCGTATCGGACTGGAGGAAAAAGCGAATGTCTATCCTTCCACCCTTTCCGGCGGACAGAAACAGCGTATCGCCATCGTGCGCGCGCTTGCCATGAATCCCAAGGTGATGCTTTTCGACGAGCCGACAAGCGCCTTGGACCCCGAGATGGTGGGCGAAGTCTTAGACCTCATCAAGACCATCGCGGATACGGGCATGACGATGATCATCGTGACCCACGAAATGGGCTTCGCGAAAGAAGTGGCGAGCCGCTTGATGTTCATCGACGGTGGCAAGATCAAAGAGGAAGCCACGCCGGAGGAATTCTTCGGCGATCCGAAAGACCCGAGGCTGAAGGAATTTCTCTCCAAAGTCTTATAAGATCAAAAAGGATGTGGCAAAACGCGCCGCATCCTTTTTACGATCGACAAAATCTCCTCTTGCAAAGCAAAGCGGAAAGTGTTATACTATCCTCACTTGGGCATGTACCGGCTTCGACGCGGAGATGAGGTGGCAGTTTAAGCACGTAGCAGGCTCGTCTGCTTATCAACGGAACCGTTCTAAATAAAGGACAACAATCAATCTTTTGCGATGGCTGCTTAAGCCATCTGTCGACTCGGCGGACCTACGACGCCGAAATCGGCATCATTATAGTAGGGAACGACATCTATGCGTCGCCGCGCGCATAGGGTTGTAAGCTGCGGCTCGGAACGCTGTGGCCCGCTTACGGGCAGCCGCGAACGACAACGTACGTAAGCTAAACGTGTAGAAAAAGCTGTGGTCTCCTCCACGGACCGGGGTTCAACTCCCCGCATGTCCACCAACTCAGCAAAGGGCTTCTGAAAAAGCCCTTTTTTATTTTCTTTATTGCGGGGAGTCCCTTACTCGGCGCCCCTATTCCGTCATCCTGAACGGAGCGAAGCGGAGCTGAAGGATCTCAACCGATTTCGGACGCCGGGGCGCATGAATTGCGCGCAATGCCCCAAAATGTCTATCCGACATTTCGGGGAACCCCGACGCGCGCGTGAATTGCACCTGCGGCGCATGAATTGCACTTCGTGCATGACTTGACCTTCGGTCAT
>JAGCXI010000012.1 GCA_017961365.1 Clostridia bacterium | reverse complement strand
GGATCCCATCCGAAAGCCCGTAATTTCGATAATCGGGACCGGTGGGGAATTTCGTATTCTCATTCAAAACGGAGAGAAGAGGCATCGCCAAATCAAGCTGATCGGCAGCGGGTTTTCCGCGCGACATATCGAGGCTGAGCTTCTCTTTCACAAAAGAGTCGTAACGTTTTTTCTCAGCGGCAAGTTCCTTTTGCAGGGATTCAGGTGTCAGTGATTCGTATTTCATTTGAACCTCCGATTACTCATTATACTCGCTTTCTTCCGCTTTGTCACGCACAATTACGCGGATGGGCGTGCCCGAAAAATCGAACGCATTTCGGATGCCGTTCTCCAAATAGCGAAGATAAGAGAAATGCATAAGCGACGCGTCATTCGCGAAGACCACAAACGTAGGCGGGCAAACCGACGCTTGCGTAGCAAAGAAAAGTTTCAGCCTTCTGCCGTTCTTCGTGGGCGGCTCATTCATCGCAACGAGATCCATCACGACGTCATTCAAGATCCCCATCGTGATACGGCGTTTCGCATTCGCCGCCACGCGCTTCGCTTCGTCAAGGAGCTTATCCACCCTCTTCCCCGTCAATGCCGAGACATACATCGGAACGAAGTAATCCATAAATTTCAGCTTCTCTTTGAGGTCTTTATTGAATTTTTCGACGGTATGGGTGTCTTTCTCGATTTTGTCCCATTTATTCATCACAACGAGGCTGGCTTTGCCCTCTTCATGGACTTTTCCGAGTATCTTGATATCCTGCTCGGTGAGTCCTTCCTCCGCGTCCACGACGATGAAGACGACGTCTGCGCGTTTGATCGCGCCAAAGGCGCGAAGCACGCTGTAATACTCCACGTCCTCCTCCACGCTGCGCTTTCTTCGAATGCCCGCCGTATCGATGAGGACGTATTCCTCTCCGTTATGGACGAAAGGCGTGTCGATGGCGTCTCGGGTGGTGCCTGCGACGTCGCTGACGATGGTGCGCTTCGTGCCGAGGATCTTATTTACGAGGGAGCTTTTGCCCGCATTCGGTTTCCCGACGACGGCGACTTTGATCCGCGTCTCATCTTCCTCCTCTTCCGCCGCTTTGCGCATATGTCGGCACGCCTCTTCGAGGATATCGCCGATCCCGATATTGTGCTCTGCGGAAAGGATGAAAGGATCTCCGAGCCCAAGCTCATAGAACTCATACGCCGTCTCGAAGGGATTATCCAGTTTATTCACGGCGAGCACGACGGGCTTCCCCGAGAGGCGTAGCATATCCGCGATAGCGTGGTCATCGGGAAGAGGACCTCCCTTTCCGTCCACGACGAAAATGATGGCGTCGGCGATCTCGATGGCTGTCTCCGCCTGCGCGCGAATGTGTCGCCACATCATGTCCTCGCTCTTACATTCGATCCCGCCCGTATCGATCACCGTGAAATGATAGTCCAGCCAAGAGGCGTCGGCATAGATCCTATCCCGCGTGACGCCCGGCGTATTATGCGAAATGCTGATACGTTTTCCGACGATCTTATTGAATAACGTGGACTTCCCGACATTGGGTCTGCCCACGATGGCAAGTAAAGGTTTGCTCATTTTTCACCACCTAAAATATCGATAAAACCGGCGCCGCCGTCTGCGACATGCACGCATACGCCAAGCGCTTCTTCCAACTGACAGATCGTGACCTCATCGAGGAAAACGCCGCTGAATTCCCTCAGCATCGTGCGTGGAATGATGACGTCCTTGCGGAGCTTTCCCTTATATTGTTTAATGATGTCTCCTCCCGTAACGAGACCCGAGACCGTGACGCTTTCTCCGAAGAAATCATTCCGCACGGGACAGACGTCCACCTTCACGTCATAAAGCTCTTCGAGACGCTTTGCATATTTGCGAAGAAGCGGCGCGAAAGACATCCCGGTGATCGCGCTGTACTCTCCTTTCGGCTCCACGCCGGAAGCGAGCTCGAGATCCGCCTCGTGAAAGAAATCCGCCACGAGTCCGACGCCGTTTTCCACCTGCTCGAACGCCCCATAGGAAGAATAAGGCGGGACCTCTTTCCCGGCGATGAGATACATCTCATCCGAGCAAAAGGCGAAAGGCTCTTGATGCTTCTCGATCATATCCGCATTGAAAGCTTCGACCCACTTAATGGATTGCTCCGCATTCTCTTTGCCGATGGGCTTAAGCGCGGGCAATCCCTCTCTATGCTTGGTCAGCCCCACGGGGACGACCGCCACCGTCTTGACATAAGGATAAAGCTTCGCAAGCTCACGGATCGTCAGCTTGAGCTCCTCCCCGTCATTTATCCCCTCCATCATCACGATCTGCGTATGCATCGTGATATGCGCGGCGGCAAGCTCCTCCAAGATGGAGAAAAGCTCGGCGCTGCGGGGATTCTTGCATATCTTTCGCTTCAGCTCTTTCGTATAGCAATGGACTGAAATATAAAGGGGGGAAAGTCCGAGGCGCTTGATACGCTCGATCTCCTCATCCGTGATATTCGAGAGCGTCACATAACTGCCCATCGCAAAGCTCATACGATAGTCGTCGTCTTTCACATAGAGGGTCTCTCGCATCCCTTTCGGCAGCTGACGAACGAAACAAAAGAGGCAATTATTCTTGCAGGGGATGATATAATCCGACTGCCGCATCTCGATCCCGAGCGGCTCCCACTCTTCTTTCTCTATCGCAAAAGAAAGCTTCTTTCCATCGCGCAATACGGTGAAAGAGAGTGCTTCTTCCTGCTCGTAAAAAGCAAGATCCATCTCATCGACAAAGGGATAGCCTTGAAGGGTGAGGATCTCGTCTCCCTTCATCAGTCCCGCTTTCTTCGCCACGCTGCCGCGACGAATTCTTTCGATAATGCGCACCTGTCTATCCATAATTACGTACATTATCTTTTTTTTTCGGCGAAAAGTCAACTGATTCGGAGTATATGAGAGGGATATCCGCGCAAACTATCCGTCGGGACATCGGGGGAAAAGCTATGCTTATCGGAGAAATGTGTCTGCTCATCGCGGCAGTATTCGTTATGATCGGTCTCGCAAGAGGGATCACGGCGCGGCTATACGTCAATGATTACGTCGCCTCTTTCGTGATCTTCCTCATCGTTCTTCTGAATATCCGCGGCGGGATCCCCGTAGGAAAAGGCTATCTCCTCTCCCTCGGCGGCATTCTCTCCGTCCCGATCACCCTTTATTGCTTGCTGAAAAGAGCGGAAAAAGCGAGCGACGTCCTCATCGCCGCGCTCTCCGCCCTCGTCACGGCGGGCTTGGCGTTTCTTTATTTTTATCACCTTCGCGAAGAGAGTCCTTTCGGCACGCCGCAGATCATTCTTTTCGCCTCGCTCCCCATCGGCGTTTGGTGCGCCCTCAGCGCGAGACGAACCTTCGCTTCTTGCCTTTTTTCGGCAGTCGTCGGCGGCTTCCTCGGGATCACGCTTTATCAAACGCTCGTTCTCCGCAGCGGCAATATCGGAGGCGGCTATGCCTTCTCCGTGATGTGGACGGGAGCCCTCGTCGGGCTCGTCCTGCAATACCATTTCACCTTCTTTTTGAAAGCCACCGGAAACCCGCGGGCGAGCACCTATTTCGAAGCGGGCGAAATGCGAGAAAAATCCGAAGAAAAAGAGAAAAAAGAGGAAGACTCGAAATAAAGACTTTTCGCATAAAAGAAGCCCCCTTCGAGCATCGCCGCCGAAGGG
>JAGCXI010000011.1 GCA_017961365.1 Clostridia bacterium | reverse complement strand
TGGCGGGCACTCTGAAAACTTTCACGTCCGTCCTCTCCACTTCCCTTTCGATCAGAGAAGAATCGAGGAAGATATAGCCGCCGGGCACCACCTGCTTCTCGAAACGATCTAGAGAAGGAAGGTTCATCGCCACGAGGACGTCGGGGTTATTCACGATGGGAGAACCGACGGGTTCGTCGCTGACGATGACGCCGCAACTTGCCGTGCCGCCGCGCATCTCGGGACCATAAGAAGGAAGCCAGCTTACCTGCTTCTCTTCGATGAGCCCTTTATACGCCAAGAACTTGCCTGCGAAAAGGATGCCTTGTCCGCCGAATCCGGAAAAAAGAAACTGCTTCGTACTCATTATTCTTTCACCTCCGCTGCACTTCTGTCTTTATACACGCCGAGCGGATAATAAGGGAGCATCTTCTCCTCGATCCATTTCAAAGCGTTCTGCGGCGTCATGCCCCAGTTCGTCGGGCAGGACGAGACCACCTCGATGAGAGAGAAGCCCTTTCCGTCGAGCTGATTTTGGAAAGCTTTCTTGATCGCCTTCTTCGCGGCGCGAATGTGCGGGATGCTATTCACCGTGACGCGTTCCAAATATTCCGGGCCTTCCAGCTCGGAAAGAAGCTCGCACACTTTGATGGGATAGCCGCAGAGCTTGGGATCTCTGCCGTAGGGAGAGGTCTGCGTGACCTGTCCCACAAGGGAGGTCGGCGCCATCTGTCCGCCCGTCATGCCGTAGATCGCGTTATTGATGAAGATCACGGTGATATTCTCGTTTCTCGCCGCGGCGTGGACGGTCTCCGCCATACCGATGGAGGCGAGGTCGCCGTCACCTTGATAAGTAAAGACCACTTTCGTGGGATCCGCCCTCTTGACGCCTGTCGCGACGGCGGGCGCTCTGCCATGCGCCGCTTCGATCATATCGCAAGCGAAATAATCATACGCCATAACGGAGCAACCGACCGGCGCGATGCCGATGGTCTTGCCCTCGATGCCGAGTTCGTCAATGACTTCCGCCACGAGTTTATGCACGATACCGTGCGTACAGCCCGGGCAGTAATGAAGAGGCACGTCCAAAAGTGCGTGGGGTTTATCGTATACTATCATTCTTGCTTACCTCCGTTATTCGCTTTTTTCACCGCTTCGAGCACCTGCTCGGGGGACGGGATCATGCCGCCTACGCGGTTGCAGAGCGTGACCGGCACCTTGCATTCCGAAGCGAGGCGCACGTCCTCGATCATCTGTCCCATCGAGAGCTCGACGGAGATGATCTCTTTCACGTGCGTCGCCGCCTTCTTAAAGGGCGCGTCGGGGAAGGGCCAAAGGGTGATCGGACGGATGAGACCGACCTTGATGCCCATCTTGCGCGCTTCTTTCACGGCGTTCTTGGAGACTCTCGCCGCGATGCCGAAAGCCGCGATGGCGATCTCCGCGTCGTCCATCATATATTCCTCGTACATCGTCTCATTCTCTTTCACGAGAGCGTAACGCTCGAAGCGCTCCATATTCAATCTCTCGAGCTGCTCGGGGACGAGGGAGAGAGAATTCACAATATTATGCTTGCGGGTGAGATTCGTGCCCGTCGTCGCCCACGGCTTTTCGGGCGCGGGAGCAACGTCGAAGTCCAAAGCGACGGGCTCCATCATCTGTCCCATCGTGCCGTCCGCAAGGATCATGGAAGTCATTCTGTATTTATCCGCGAGCTCAAAGCCCTTCACGGTGAGCTCCGCCATCTCCTGCACGGAAGATGGGGCGAGGACGATCATATGATAGTCGCCGTGGCCGCCGCCGCGCGTCGCTTGGAAATAATCGGACTGGCTGGGCTGGATGCCGCCGAGACCGGGACCGCCGCGCTGGACATTCACCACGAGAGCGGGAAGATCCGCGCCTGCGAGATAGCTGATGCCCTCTCCCTTAAAGGAGATGCCCGGGCTGGAAGAAGAAGTCATCACGCGGAGACCCGCGCTCGCCACTCCGTACACCATATTGATCGCCGCGATCTCACTCTCCGCCTGAAGGAAAGTGCCGCCGATCTTCGGCATCCGCTTCGCCATATACGCCGCCACCTCGGTTTGCGGGGTGATGGGATAGCCGAAATAATGCCTGCAGCCCGCCTTGATAGCGGCTTCGGCGATCGCCTCATTGCCTTTCATCAATACTTTATCCGCCATAGTCTCACCTCTCCACTTTTATGATGAAGTCGGGGCACATGATCGCGCAAGAGCCGCATCCGATGCAATCATCGGGGCGCGCCGCTTCCACGGGATGATGCCCTCTCTTATTGATCTTGTCCTGCGCAAGCTCCAAGACCTTTTTGGGACAAACGTCCACACAAAGCCCGCAGCCTTTACAGTTGTCCGTTCTGAAAGTCAATTTCGCCATAAGCTTTATCTCCTTTTTCAAATTTTGCTTTCTATGAAGTTCTTCTGCAAGGTCAGGGGGAAGAGCCCTTCCGCCTTTCCTTCCAATTCTTTCGCTATGTCATCTCGGACGGTGGTCATCACGATGGGAAGCCCCGTTCGACGAGACACCTCCGCCGCGTATTCGAGGGAGTCCAAGACGGTCTCCGCCGTTGTCTCCGCGCCGAGATTGGAATTATTTACGATCCCCGTAAAGCGCATATTCGCCGCCGCCTCGATCTCCGCCATCACTTCCAAAGTGAGCTCGACGGTCGCCGTCAGGGGGCGATATCGATTGATGACGAGGAGCATCTCGTAATCATTCTCCTCCACAAGCGCGGGGCGAAGCCTGCCGAGCACGAGGGCGCCGCGATCGTCGCCGCCGATATCGAGGACGCAGGTCAAGCCTTTGTCATCCGTCACCGCGTACATATCCTGCGGAAGCGCGGGGATATCGAGATTCGTATTCGCATAGTCCGACACGATGAGGCGGATATCCGCCGCCTTGATGACTTCCAAACTGTCCTTCGTGCGGAAATAAGGATTCACGATGTCGAGATCCGCGATGGCGACCCTGTCATGGGTCTTCCGAAGCGCGAGCGCGAGATTCACGGCGATATTCGTCTTGCCGCTCCCGTAGTGACCTAAGATCATCGTAACTCTCTTGCCCATTTCCGATTCCTTTTCATCCCTGCGCGCCCCAGCAACGGCGCGAACGGATAATTTATAATTATACAGCCTCACGCGCGCCCTTGTCAAACGCGCGCGCCGAATTACAGCTTATTGCGCTGGATCTTGCCGCTTACGGTCTTGGGGAGTTCGTCGCGGAAGACGACGACGCGCGGATACTTATACGGCGCGGTGTGTTGCTTGACGTACTCTTGGATCTCTTTTACGAGCGCGTCCGAAGGCTCAGTGCCCTTGGTGAGGACGATACTCGCTTTCACGATCTGTCCTCTGACCTCGTCGGGCACGGCGGAAACGCCGCATTCGAGGACATACGGAAGCTCCATAATGACGCTCTCGATCTCGAAAGGTCCGATGCGATAGCCCGAGGACTTGATGACGTCGTCCGCTCTGCCCACGTACCAATAGAAGCCGTCCTCATCCCGCCAAGCAAGGTCACCCGTATGATAATAGCCGTTATAACGCGCTTCCTTAGTCTTCTCCTCGTCGCGATAATACTCCGTGAAGAGTCCGCAAGGCAGTCCGTGCTGCAGATTGATGACGATCTCGCCCGTCTCGCCGTCTCCGACGATCTTGCCGTCGGCGTCCATCAATGAGACGTCATAGATCGGCGCGGGCTTGCCCATCGATCCGATCTTATGCGGCGCGCCGACGAGGTTTCCGATGATCATCGTGCTCTCGGACTGGCCGAAGCCTTCGAGGATCTGGAGACCCGTCAACGTCTCGAATTGGCGATACACTTCGGGATTCAGGGCTTCGCCCGCCGTGGTCATATGCTTCACGGAAGAGAAATCGTATTTCGAAATGTCCTGCTTGATCATCATGCGAAGCATGGTGGGCGGCGCACAGAACGTGGTGATATGATATTTCGCAAACATCGGCAAGATGGTCGCCGCGTCGAAACGATCGAAATCATAGACGAAAGTCGCCGCCTCGCAAAGCCACTGCCCGTAGAGCTTGCCCCACATCGCCTTCGCCCAGCCCGTGTCCGAGATGGTGAAATGAAGCCCGTCGGGATCCACGTTATGCCAATATTTGGCGGTGTGGAAATGGCCGAGCGCGTATTTATAGTTATGCACGGCGATCTTCGGATAGCCGGACGTGCCCGACGTGAAATACATCAGCATCGTATCGTCCCCGCAAGGCGAATCCGCCGTACGCTTGAAATGCGTGCTGTACAAGGGATATTCCTCGTCGAAATTACGCCAGCCTTCCCTCGTCCCGTTCACGATGAGCTTATGCTTGATCGAGGGACATTTCGGGACGGCGAGATCCACCTGATGCGCCGTGTCGCCGTCCGCCGTGCAGATGACCGCGGAGATCTCCGCCGCATTGAAACGATATTCGAAATCATGCTCGAGGAGCTGATTCGTCGCGGGGATCGCGATGGCGCCGAGCTTATTCAGCCCCAGCATGGCGAACCAGAATTGATAATGCCTCTTCAAAACGAGGAGCACCCTATCCCCTTTCTTGATGCCGAGGGACTTAAAGTAATTCGCGCAACGATTGGACGCCTTCTTCATGTCGAGGAAGGTGAAGCGTCTCTCTTCGAGATCCTTGGAGACATGGAGCATACACATTCTCTCGGGCTCGCGCTCCGCCACGACGTCCACGATGTCGAAAGCAAAATTGAATTTATCGGTGTTCTTGAAGGTGATCGAGGTGGGCGTGCCGTGCTCATTCTCCGTAACGTCGATGAATTTCTTATACGCGCGATCTTTATCGTCCGCGGTCTTGACATTGCCGTCCTGGATGGCTTTCACGGGCGAGAGCTCGGGGATGGGCTCTCCCGTCGGATTCAGCACGATGGCATAGAAATTACAATCTTTTCCTTCCACGGCGATCATGCCGTGCGGCGTGCCGCTGTCGTAATAAATGCTGTCTCCGGCGTGGAGGATCTCTTTATGATCGCCCACCTGCACCATCAAAGCGCCTTCGATGACGACGTCGCATTCCTGCCCGGTATGCGAAGTGAGCTCGATCGCCCTATTCTGCGCTTTCTCATCATAAATGCTCCGCACGAAAAGGGGCTCCGCGATGCGGTTTTGGAAGGCATAAGCAAGGTTATAATACGTCATGCCGTGCGCTTGAGCGATCTTCTGCCCGCCGCCCGCTCTCGTGACGGTATAAGAATTCAGCATCGGGGAATATCCCTCGATGATGTCCGTTACGTTTACGCCGAAGGCATTCGCACAGCGATAGATGAAAGTAAAGTTGAGATCGCTCTCGCCCTTCTCGCACTTCTCGTATTCCGCAGGAGAGACGCCGGTCTTTTCCGCCATTTCTTCAATGGATAATCCCTCGATCTCTCTGAGCTCGCGGATACGCTCCGCCATTTCTTTGATCTTTCCGTCCAAGTCCAATCTTTCCATTACAAATCCACCTGTGATTATAGTTTGTTTCTTTGTATTTTGCCGCTTATCGTCTTGGGAAGTTCGTCGCGGAAGACGACGATCCTCGGATATTTATACGGAGCGGTATTTTTCTTCACGTAATCCTGTATCTCTTTTTTGAGTTCTTCCGAGGGCTCCTTGTCTTTGGTGAGCACGATGGAGGCTTTCACCACCTGCCCTCTGACCTCGTCCGGCTCCGCCGACACACCGCATTCCACGACATAGGGAAGCTCCATAATGACGCTCTCGATCTCAAAAGGTCCGATACGATAGCCCGACGACTTGATGACGTCGTCCACTCTGCCCACGTACCAATAGAAGCCGTCCTCATCCCGCCAAGCGGTATCGCCCGTATGATAATAGCCGTCATGGAGGACTTCCTTGGTCTTTTCCTCATTGAGATAATACCCTCTGAAGAGACCGCGAGGCACCTTCTCCGACACTTTCACAACGATCTCGCCCGTCTCGCCGTCCGGCACGGGATTTCCGTCCGGATCGAGGATGGAGACGTCATAGCCCGGGACGGGCTTCCCCATCGAGCCCACTTTATGGGCGGCTCCGATGAGATTTGCAATCATAAGGGTGAGCTCGGTCTGCCCGAAACCTTCGTGCGTCTGCAATCCCGTCGCTTTCTCGAATTGGTAATACACTTCGGGATTCAACGCTTCGCCCGCCGTCGTCATATGCTTGACGGAGGAGAAATCGTATTTCGAGAGATCCTGCTTGATCATCATGCGCAGCATCGTGGGAGGCGCGCAGAAGGTGGTGATATGATATTTTGCAAACATCGGCAGGATGTCGCTCGCGTCAAAACGGTCGAAATCATAGGTGAAGACGGCGCTCTCTGCGAGCCATTGCCCATAGAGTTTGCCCCAAAGCGCCTTGCCCCAGCCCGTGTCCGAGATGGTGAAATGCAAGCCGTCGGGAGAGGCGCCGTGCCAATATTTCGCCGTGACGTAATGTCCCAAGGGGTATTTATAGCTATGCGCGGCGATCTTCGGATACCCCGTCGTGCCCGACGTGAAGAACATCAGCATAAGATCGTCGCCGCAAGGCGCGTCTTTCGCGCGAGCGTAGTGCGTGCTGAAAAGGGTGTATTCCTCGTCGAAGTCATGCCAGCCTTCACGCTTTCCGCCGACGAGCATCTTGACTTCGAGATCGGGGCAATTCTTCTCCGCGATCTCCACCTGCTCCGCCACGTTTCCGTCCGCCGTACAGACGATCGCCTTCACGCCCGCCGCATTGAAACGATACTCGAAGTCATGCGCTTGGAGCTGACAGGTGGCGGGGATGGCGATGGCGCCGAGCTTATGCAGCCCGAGGATCGCGTACCAGAACTGATAATGCCTCTTCAAGACGAGGAGCACCCTGTCTCCCCTCTTGATGCCGAGGGATTTGAAATAATTCGCGCAACGAGCGGAATTCTTCTTCATGTCGAGGAAGGTGAGCCTGCGCTCGGTCTTGTCCTTCGCCACGTGAAGCATCGCGAGCTTGTCCGGCTCACGCGCCGCTAAGGCGTCCACCACGTCGAAAGCGAAATTGAATTTGTCATCGTCGTGGAAATCAATGGACAAAGGATAGCCTCTGTCATCCTCTTTCACCGAGATGAATTTCTCGCTGACGAGAGGAATCGACGCCGCCTTCTGCGGAATCAAAGTGTCGCGAAGCACCGTCTCCTCTTCGTCCGCGCCGGGGAGCACCACGGCGATAAAGAGGCAGTCTTTTCCTCCGACGGCGATCATGCCGTGCGGCGTAGAACTATTGTAATAAATGCTATCGCCCTCTTCGAGGTATTCCACGTTCTCGCCGATCTGCACTTTGAGCTTGCCGCTCATCACGAAATCGAATTCCTGCCCCGAATGCTTGGAAAGATGAATGGGCTGATCCTGCAAGGCGGGATCATACTCATAGCGCACGTAATAAGGCTCCGCAATCTTCTTGCGGAAGAGCGGCGCGAGATTCTGGATCTCGATGCCGGGCTCCTTCGCCGTCTCCATGCCCTGCCCTTTCCTCGTCACGGTATAAGACGAAAGATGAGCGCTCCTGCCCTCCATAAGATCCGTGATGGAGATATTAAAGGCAAGCGCGCATTTATGCAGGAAGGTAAAAGGAAAGTCCAGCTGACCCTGCTCGTACATCGAGTACTCCGCAATGGTCACCTCGGTCTTCTCCGCCATTTCCTCCTCGGAATAGCCGAATATTTCCCTGAGTTCTTTGATGCGCTCCGCGATCTCGCCGAGCCTCGCATTATCGGATGTCGTCATTTTCATACACTCCTTCGTTTTTTGCGCATCCGCCTTTCGGCGCGTTTTATCAAGCGACGTCATGCGCTGTGGCACCGCCGGTCCATAGATGGATCGGACCGTCGTTTCTCGGCGGGAATAAAATAAAACCCGCCTCAAAACATAATTGCTTTGAGACGGGTAATGTGCCCGCGGTACCACTCAAATTGCGAAAAACTTCGCCACTCATTCTCGGGATCCATCAATCCCTTAGCCTTAACGCAGCGTCACGGAGAGCGCCTACTTTCCTTTTTTGCTGCCGCTGACGTTACGACAAGGATTTCGGGCTTCGGCTCGGAAGTGATGGTCTCAAACGCTTCTGTCGATTCGCACCAACCATCGACTCTCTGAAAGATACTACGTGAGAGACTGTCTTCGTCACAGCCTTTGAAAAGATATTCGGTTGTATCCCTATCGTAGCACTCTTATTTGGCTTTGTCAAACTTTTTTCGATATTTTTTTTGCAAGAAACAAGGCGCGCGCTTTTTCCGCGTTTTCAGGAAAAAATTTCCGAAAGATCGAGCGGGAAAAACGAGTATTGACACGCGCGACGACACCTACTACTAAAAAGGACGCCTCACGATTTGACATCGCGGGAACAAAGTAGTAAGATAAGGGATATGAAAGTGATCATCGTTGGCATAGGAATGACCGGAAGCGCGCTTGCGCTCCGTTTATTGAATGAGAAACACGACGTAACCGTCGTGGACGAAGATTTCGACACCGTGGACGCGCTCGTCACCCGCAGCGACGTGAAGGGCGTGGTGGGCAGCTGTCTCGACAGGAATATCCTCGCGGACGCCGAGGTGGGAAAAGCGGACTGCTTCTTTGCCTGCACCCTCCGCGACGAGCTGAATATCCTCTCTTCCGTCCTTGCGAAGAAAATGGGCGCGAAGCACACCGTCGCGAGAGTGCGCGATCCGAAATATTTCAATTCCCTCGCGGGATTAAAAGACGAGCTCGGCGTGGACATGATGTTTAACCCCGAGTATCGCACGGCGATGGAGATCGCGCAGATCCTGAAATTCCCTTCCGCGATCTCGGCGGATACTTTCGCCTCCGGCAAGATGACGCTCACCGAGCTTCGCATCAATGAAAACAGTCCCATCGCAGGACTTCCCGTGGCGGAAGCCGCCCGCAAAGCGGACGGAAACTTGCTTTTCGCCGTCGTGATCCGCGGGGACAAATCTTACATCCCGAAAGGCGATTTCGTCCTGCAAGCGGGAGATCTCATCTACGTTGCCTCCACGGAGGAATCCCTCTTGGAGTCTTCCAAAAAGATCAAGCTTTTCAAACAACGCGCCAAGGACGTCATCATCGTTGGCGGCGGACGCATCACCTATTATCTTGCGAAAGAGCTCCTCGATAAAGGCGTGAAAGTCAAGATCATCGAGATCGACGAGGATCGTTGCCGCGAGCTGGACGAAGAGCTCACGCGCGCCACCGTGATCTGCGCCGACGGCACTGACACTTCGGTGCTCGACGAAGAAGGCATTCGTGAAGCGGACGCTTTCATCGCCCTCACCACCGTGGACGAGGAGAATGCCGTCGTGGCGCTTTACGCCTCCTCTTTCGGCGATAAGAAAGTCATCGCAAAGATCCTTTCCCGCCCCCTCGGCAAGATGGTGAATAAGCTCGGGCTGGACACCGTCATCTCCCCCCACGAGGTCATTTCCGACCTTCTCGTGCGTTTCGTCAGGGCGCACCAAGTGGAAGACGGCGAAGGCATCAACGCGCTTTATCGCATCCACGACAAGGCGGAAGCCATCGAATTCACCGTGGATGGGGATTTCAAGGGACTCGGCATCCCCTTGAAAGAGCTGAAACTCAAAAATAACGTCCTCCTCTGCGGACTCGTCCGCGACGGAGGCTTCATCCTGCCTTCGGGCGATACCTCCCTCTGCGAGCACGACAAAGTCCTCGTGGTAACGGGCGTGAAACAAGTCACCGAGCTCAATCAGATCTTGAAATAATTATGAATTGGAAAACGGTAGCGAAAGTTCTCGGGAAAACCCTCATCGCGGAAGCGGCGGTGCTCGTCCTTCCCATCATCGTGGCGGCGATCTACGGAGAAGCCACGTATTGGGGCTTTTTGCTCCCCATCTTCGCCCTGCTCCTCCTTTCCGTCCCCACATTTTTCATTCGCTCCCGCGAAAATGAAGATAAGAATATTTATGCGAAGGAAGGCTTTGCCATCGTGGCTTTCGCTTGGCTCCTGATGTCTCTCATCGGCGCCCTCCCCTTCGTCATCACGAAAGCCATCCCCCATTACCTCGACGCGCTTTTCGAAACGATATCCGGTTTCACAACGACGGGAGCTTCCGTCCTTTCGGACGTGGAGAGCCTGCCGAGAAGCATCCTCTTCTGGCGCAGCTTCACGAACTGGATCGGCGGCATGGGCGTGCTCGTCTTCGTGCTCGCCGTCCTGCCCAAGAATAATGCGGGCATCATGCATGCTTTCCGCGCGGAAGCCACGGGGCCGAACGTGGGAAAGCTTACGTCCAAGATGGGGCATACGGCGCGTATCCTTTACGGCATCTATATCGCGCTGACCCTCCTCGAGATGGTCTTTCTCCTTGCGGGCAAGATGCCCGTTTTCGACAGCATCACGACGGCGCTCGCAAATGCGGGCACGGGCGGCTTCAGCGTAAGGAATAATAGCATCGGGTCCTATGGGAGCCTTTATATCGAGATCGTCGTCACGGTCTTCATGTTCCTTTTCTCCGTAAATTTCAATCTTTATTTCCTCATTCTGACGGGACATGTCGTCAAGGCGCTCAAGAATGAGGAAGCGCGCGTCTTTTTCATTACGGTCGTCGCCGCCATCTTCATCGTCGCCTTCAATGTCTATCTTTCCGCCGTCACCGCCATCGATAATTTCGGCACGGCGCTGCGCTATTCTTCCTTCCAAGTCCTGTCGCTGAGCTCCACGACGGGCTTCTCCTCCATCGATTATAATGCCTGGCCCACCCTCTCGAAGGTGATCTTCCTTCTTTTGATGGTCTTCGGCGGCATGGCGGGAAGCACCGCGGGCGGCATCAAGATGTCCAGAATGATCATTCTCTCGAAGTCCACCGCCGCAGATATTCGCAAGATGGTGCATCCCCGAGAGATCGTCACCGTGAAGATGGAGGGCGAGCCCGTGAGCCAGCAGACCATCGGCAACGTCCGCATTTATTTCGTCACTTGGGTGGCGATCCTCATCTTCTGCTGTCTTCTCATCTCCATTGAGGATTTCGGGGATTTCATGACGAATTTCTCCGCCTCCCTCTCTTGCATCGGGAATATCGGCCCCGGCTTTAATCTCGTCGGCCCCGCCGCGAATTTCAGCGGATATTCTTATTTCTCCAAGGTGATCCTCTCCCTCGAGATGCTCTTCGGCAGGCTGGAGATCTTCCCCTTGATCGTGCTCTTCTCCCCTGCGACATATCGCAAATAAGCGCATAGCGGCATTCTCAGATCTAACGGCGAGCAACGCACATTTTACGTGCGTTGCCCGCTTTTATTTTCAAAATATGCGATTCTCGAAGTCAGGCGACGGTGGTGAGGGTCATGCCCGCCTGCCCCGTCGCCGTGACGTACGTGACTGCGCAGCCCGAAGCATTCACGAGGGTGAGCGTGGAGCCGATCGCGCCGACTTGCACCACCGCCGTGCCGAAGATCTGCCCGCCGCCGATATCCGAATAAGAGGTCTGCACGGGCGTCCCATTCAGCTCCAAGGCGAAGGAAAGCGTCTCCGCCGTCTGCGCATTTTCGACGGCGACCCACCAATTCACGAGATAAGTCCCCGTGTGATTTAAGATGACGTTTCCGCTCCCCGTGGCGCAGCTCACGCCGAGAAGATCATTGGATTCGATGGTGTCGAAAGGCACCGAGGCGTCATCCGCCACCGTGCCGGCAGAGCTCCCTTTCAAAGCGAGCTGCATCCCGCGAAATGCGGGCGGATCTTCGGGCATGACGGGCGGAAAAACGGGGAGGACGGGAGGCGGAACGGGATTCGGGAGGGGAGGATTTTGCCCGCAGAAAGCATTCCGACAGCGACAACAAGCGAAAAATTGATTACAACATCCAAACATGGTTTTCTCCTTTGACACAAGGGACGTCTTCCCTTGCGACATACGGAGACCGTATGTAACGTCGCTTCCCTTTTCAATATATTTCCCGCCTTTGCAAAATGTGCCTCCAAAAAAAGCAAAAACGTGTTATACTATCATCGTCGGAGGAAAAAAAATGAAAGTCAGATTTAATGAAAATCAAGAAGTGGTGGATATCGTCAAAGAGGGGCTGAAGCAGTCGGGCGGATACTGCCCTTGCCGTCGCGAACGCACGGAAGATACGAAATGTATGTGTAAAGAATTCCGCGAGCAGATCGCCGACCCCACTTACGAGGGATATTGCCATTGCATGCTTTATTACAAAGAGAAGTAAACCGACCGCGCGCTCAGTCCTTCCCCGCCGCCGCAAAGAGGAGATATCCATTCTCCTTCAGCCATTTATGGCGAGCGCGATAATCGGGACAGACCCGCAGGACTTCGGCGTAAAAGCGAGGCGAATGATCCATATACTTTCTATGGCAAAGCTCGTGCACTACGATGGCGTCGAGGACAGAGGGCGGCGCGAGCATCAGGAGACCATTGAAGCTGAGGTCTCCTTTTTTATTACAGCTCCCCCAGCGCGATCTTTGCAAGCGGACGGTGATCTTCCCGTGCGTGACGCCGACAATGGGCGCAAAATACGCCACGCGCGCCGCGATGACCGTTTTCGCCCGCTCGGCAAGGGCACGAAGCTCCGCCGACGTAAGTTTCCGAGCGCCGACCGCCGCCTCTCGACGACGCTCCGCCTTCGAGAGATTTCTTTCTATCCATTTTTGATGTTTTGCAAGGAATCGCTCGATCTCGCTTTCGGGCATGGAAAGAGGCGCGCGGACGATCAGCCTGCCCTCTTTGATCTGCGCGCTCAGCGTCTTACGCGCGCTGCGAATGAGGGTGTACGATGCCTTGCTTTCCATACCCCCTGCCCTACGCCACGCTTTCTTTCAGCGTGCGAATGGAGGAGATGAGGAGGATCTTGATTCTGATCAACCTTTTATGAAGCGGACTATATTCCGTTTTCGAAATCAAATCCGCTCTCACACAAACAGAAAGCCAATTCTCCGTTTCATTTGCTTCTTTAAGAGCGATCTCGAATTTCGAGATCATATCCAAACGGCTCTGCGGGTGATTTGCTTCGGCTATATTGGCGGAAATGCTTGTGCCGCTACGCTCGATTTGATCGGCGATATTCCTTTCCCCGAGGCTCTTCAAAGCCTTTGCCATACCGATCATTTCGACCGCAAATGCTTGCGCCATTTCCAGCAACTTATTCTTTTTCATAAAGAAATTATAGCATATAAAATGATTTTTATCAATCCTTGTGAAGAATTCGAGCGGAGCATCCTTGCGAGCGACGTTATCATTTGAGGGTGATTTGCACCCGAATTATCATTTGCCGCAAGGCATTATCATTTGAGGGCTGAGCCCGAATTATCATTCAAATTCGCGGAAATTATATGACGGCTTCGCCGTATGATAACTCGCCTGCGACTGCAATACCCCAAAAAATCTATCTATTTTTCGGGGTTCCCAACGCAGCTCGGCTCGAATTATAATTCGCTACGCTCATATGATAATCAAATCCGACAAGCGAATTTGATATAGCTCCAAAAAAAAGGCACTCTCGACTGAGTGCCTTTTTTTTGGAGCTAATGGCCGGATTCGAACCGGCGACCTGTTCATTACGAGTGAACTGCTCTACCAGCTGAGCCACATTAGCATTCACAGAGACTATTATATTCTTTTTTTTCAGAAAAAACAAGAGTTTTCAAAGACCTTTTTTGAGTTCTTTTACAAAACCTTCCATTCTTTCCATCGCGCGCTCGAGGCGCTCCATGCTGTAAGCATAGCTGATGCGCACGTGAGAGCGGTCCGTCTCGCTGAAAGCGCTGCTCGGCACCACCGCCACTTTCTTCTCGAAAAGAAGCCTTTCCACGAATTCTTCGTCATCCACGCCGAGGTGGCTGACCTTCGGGAAGATATAGAAAGCGCCCTTCGGCTCGAAGCAGTCCAATCCCATCTCGAGGAGGGTCTTATAGAGATATTTCCTCTTCCTGTCGTATTCGAGGCGCATCTCCTCCACGAAGTCGAAATCCGTCTCAAAGCCGTATTTCAAGAGGGCGATCAAAGCCTCCTGCGCCATCGTAGGCACGCACATAATGGCGAACTGATGGATCTTATACACCTGCTGATAGATCTCCTTAGGCGCGGCGAGATAGCCGAGACGCCAGCCCGTCATCGCGAAGCTCTTGGAGAAGCCGCTGAGGAGGATGGTGCGCTCTTTCATCCCGGGGAGCGCGGCGATGGAGGTATGCTTCACGCCGCCGTAGGTCAGCTCGGAATACACTTCGTCCGTGACGACGATAAGATCGTATTTCTTGATGATGGGGACGATGGCTTCGAGCTCTTCCTTGGTCATGATCGCGCCCGTGGGGTTATTCGGATAACACATCAAAAGCACCTTCGTGCGCGGGGTGATCGCCTTTTCAAGCGCTTGCGGCGTCAGGATAAAATTCGTCTCTTGCTTGGTCTCCACGACCACGGGGACGCCGCCTGCCATCGTGACTGCGGGATAATAAGAAACATAACAAGGATCGGAGACCAAGACTTCGTCTCCGGGATTCAGAAGCGCACGCATGGTGATATCCACCGCTTCCGAGACGCCGATGGTCGGCAAGATCTCGCAAGTGGGGTCATACTCCAAGGCGTATTTCTTATGAATGTAATAACTCATGAGCTCGCGGAGCTCCATGATGCCGCCATTCGAGGTGTAATGGGTATGCCCCGAAAGCAGAGAACGCACGCCGCCGTCTATGCCCTCTTTCGGTGTGACGAAATTCGGCTCGCCGACGCCGAGGGAGATACAGTCCGGCATCGTCGCCGCGATGTCGAAATACTTTCTTATGCCGGAGGGCTTCAGCCCAACGATCTTGTGATTCAAATACTTCGTATAATCCATAGTAATATTTATTATAAAGCGCGGGAGAAGACAAGTCAATCCCTATTTTGCGTTTCGCCAAGGGAATGGGACGCTTTCTCGGGGCGCGCTCTCCTTTTCAGCGCGAGCAGATGTCCTTTATCACTTCCGCCGCCACGGTCAGCCCCTCCGCCGCGGGCACGAAAGCATTGGAGCCGAGCGCACCGCCGAAGGAAGCGGGGCTCTCCGTGGAAAAGACGACTTTCACCCCCTCCGTGATGCCCGCCGCCGCAAGCTCACGCCTCATCTTCTTCGCCAAAGGACAAGTATGCGTCTTCGCGATATCCGCCGCCTTAAACGCCATCGGGTCCATTCGATTCGCCGCGCCCATCGCGCTGATGACGGGGACTTCCCTCTTTTTCGCCTCTCGGATGAGCGCCACTTTCGCCTTGACGTCGTCGATGGCGTCCACGACGTAATCCGCGTCCCATATCGGCAGGGAAGAAACGTTCTCCGCCGTGATGAAAAGGCTCTCGCAGACCACCTCCGCAAGGGGGTTTATAAGGGAGATGCGCTTCGCCATCGCCTCCGTCTTTTTCAAGCCGAGCGTAGCTTCCGTGGCGATGATCTGCCGATTTAAATTGCTCGGTTTCACGTCGTCTCCGTCCACGAGGAAGATGCGCCCCACGAAACTGCGCGCGACGGCTTCCGCAACGTAACCGCCGACGCCGCCGACGCCGCATATCGCGACTTTCGCCTCGCGAAGCTTTCGCACGCCTTCCTCTCCCATCAAGATCTTGAGTCTGTCATCACGTTTTTCCATGCTTCCATTATACAGCAATCTCCCGTCCTTTACAATAAGAAAACGGAGGCGGAGAGGGAAAATCCCCTGCCCTCTTCCCGCCCAAGGGAAGATTTTTCTTCCCTTCCTCGCGCACACGCTTGACGACGACGGGCAGGATTCTGTATACTTTTCTCGTTATGAACGAACTGCATTCGCAAAAAATGGCAACGATGCCTGTCAAAAAACTCTTGATCTCGATGAGCCTGCCCGCCATCTTCTCTATGCTCGTGCAGGCGATCTACAATATCGTGGACAGCCTCTATCTCGGGCATTTCAGCAAAGAAGCCCTGACGGCGGTCTCCATCGTCTTCCCGCTCCAGATGCTCGTCGGCGCGATCGGCATCGGCATCGGCGTGGGCGCAAATGTCTTCATCTCGAAAAGCCTCGGCGAAGGAAAGCGGGAGCAAGCCTCACGCGCCGCGCAGAACGGTCTCTTCATCGTGGGCATCGCCATCATCCTCGCCATCGTGCTCGGCTTCACCGTTGTCAAGCCCTTCGTCTATGCTTATACGGACGATCCCGTCACGCGCGAAATGGCGGTGGAATATCTCTCCACCTGCATGATCTTCTCCTTCGGCATGCTTCTCGAGCTCACGACGAGCAAGATCCTGCAATCGACGGGAAATATGCGCGTGCCGATGTTCACGCAGCTCATCGGCGCCGTCACGAATATCATCCTCGACCCCTTCTTCATCTTCGGCATCGGGTTCTTCCCGCGGCTCGGCGCGAAGGGCGCCGCCATCGCCACCGTCATCGGACAGATGTGCGCGATGACCTTCTCCATCTCGATGCTCATCTTCCGCAAGCAAGACGTGAATATCCTCGAGAAAGGCTTCCACCCCTCTTTGAAACTTATGGGAAGCATCCTTCGCGTGGGGCTGCCCTCCATGCTCATCACGGCGCTCCCCTCTTTCACAACGATCATCGTGAACGTGATCCTCAAGCAATTCGGCGAAAATGCCATCACGGTGCTCGGCGTGTATTTCAAGCTGCAATCCTTCGTCTTCATGCCCGTCTTCGGGCTCACGCAAGGCGGCATGCCCATCTTGAGCTATAATTACGGCGCTTATTATCGCGATCGTTTCTCGCAGACTTTCCGCTTTATGCTCACGCTCGCCCTCTCGGCGATGCTCTTCGGGCTCATCCTTTTCCAATCCATCCCGCAATACTTGATGCGGATGTTTAATGACGATCCCACCCTCGTCGCGATGGGTCCGCGCGCGATGCGCATCATCAGCCTCGCTTTCATCTTTGCCGCGGGCGGCATCTCCATCACCACGATGATGCAGTCCATCGGCAGGGGATTCACCTCCCTCCTCATCACGATCTCGAGGCAGATCATCATTATCCCCGCCGCTTACGTGCTCGCCATCTTCTCCACCGCGGAGACGATCTGGGTGTGGTTCGCTTACCCCATCGCGGAGGTGGTGACGCTCTCCGTTTTCGCGCCCATCTCGATGAAAGTCTTCAAAAAAGAATTCAATAAACGCCGCGAAGTGGTGCGCGCGATGAACGCCCTGCGCGAGATCACGCCCCTAGCACCCGAAAGTCCGAAAGAAGACCCCGCGGCAGAATAAAAAAGAGGCAGGTCCTTTTGAAGCGCACTTCACATCGGACCTGCTTTTATTATATTTTTAAAAATCCTGCTTTCTCGAAAACCAAGCCTTATTCTTCTGCTTCCAAGCGCTCTTTCCTGCCCTGTATGAGCTTCTCGAGCTCGTCATAGCGGCGAGTCTGCTCCGCAGAGGGGATGCCGCCCTCGCTGATCACCTTCGCGATCTCGATGGAGAGCTTCCTGCGCTCTTTCTCATAGGCGGCGTATTCTTTATCCTTGCGGAGACGCTTCTCGCGCTCTTCCTCATCCGCGCCGGACATATCGTAGGTCTCAAAAGACGCCGTGGCAGCCACTTCCCCGCTTGCCGCGCTCATCCTTCCCGCACTCTTCCAATTGGACAAGATCTGATTCATATAAGCGATGGCGTAAGGCTTATTCGCCGCAAGGGTGGCGGCTTCCAAGATCGCGTCCTCGTCAAAGCCCCAAGACAGCCAATTCCGATACACGGCGCGATCGCTCTCTCTGACCTTGCGGGCGCTCCCCGTGAGACGGATCACCTTCTCCATCACCTCGTCGAGGCGTTTGATATCCTTGATGCGGGCGCGCACAGCCTCTTCCGAGACATAGCCCAGCGCGAAGTACTCCTCCACCGCATGGTCCATGCTGCTGAGCGTGCGATAATCGTCGAGGAAACAGCGCTCCGCGATGAGCAGGAGGCTATTCGCGCCGAAGCCCATGCCCACCCATTTCGAAACATAGGTGTCCACGACGGTATTCAGATCCTGATAATACAGCCCAAGCTTATTATTCACGCGCACGGCGATATCCGTCATATCTTCTCTGCGCTTGGCTTCCTCGAGGATATCCGTCGCCGTAAAGACGCCCCTCTTCGCGAAACCTTCGAGGATCTCGTCGAGACGCGCCATGCCGCCCTTCTTCTTCGCGAGCTTCGCCGCGGCGAGCACAGCATCCTTCGTGAAGCCGAGACGCGTGGTCCACTTCACGTAAAACTGTCTGTCCGTCGGCTCGGGCGCGGAGGTCCTGCCGAGCGCGCCCAATACCGCGCGCACGTCCTGCGAAGCTTCGTCCTCGCGGAGAAGCCGCTCTTCCACGTCCTTCACCGTGCGAATGCCG
>JAGCXI010000010.1 GCA_017961365.1 Clostridia bacterium | reverse complement strand
TTCTCGAAGACCGAGAAGGGCGCGTCCACGGAGAGACAGTTCAGATTCATCTTGCCCGTCTGCTGGATGACGTGATGAGAATAATTCTGTTTATTGATGGTGACTGCCACGCGGTTCGGCGTGCTGGTGACCTGCGAAACGGTGTTCACGATGAGGCCATTGTCCTTTTTGCCGTCGTTCGAAGTGACGACGTAAAGCCCGTAACCGATATTGAAAAGCGCCTTGAGGTCGTTCTTATTCGCCGTGGCGTCGCCGCGCGCGAGATAGTCCGCGCAGAGCTCGTCCGACACTTTCTCGATGGCGTCTTTCGTGAGGTCGTTCATCGCGGAGGTCAGGCGGATGACAGGCTCCACGAAGGTGATATTCTTGCTCTCCGCAAAGAGCTCTTTCATCACTTTCGCGGCGAGAGGCGCCCAGCTGCCGTTTTCGATGAGGGCGATGGTGCGATTTCGATATCCGCGCTCGGTGAGATGCTCGATGAAAGTGCGCATATAGGGGAAGATGTCCGCGTTATAGGTGGTGGTGGCGAGGACGATCTTGCCGTAACGGAAAGCGTCTTCGACAGCTTCCGCCATGTCCTCTCTCGCAAGGTCTGAGACCGAGACTTTCGGGCAGCCTTTCGCCTTGAGCCGCTCTGCGAGGAGCTGCACCGCCGCCTTGGTGTGACCGTAGACGGAGGTATACGCGATGAAGATGCCCTCGGTCTCCACGCCGTAAGAAGACCATATGTTATAAAGATTGAGATAATATCCGAGGTTCTCCGTGAGAATGGGGCCGTGCAAGGGGCAGATCTTTTGAATGTCCAGCGCCGCCGCCTTCTTCAAGAGCGCCTGCACCTGCGCGCCGTATTTTCCCACGATGCCGAAATAATATCTTCTTGCTTCGCAAGCCCAGTCTTCGTCCGTGTCCAGCGCGCCGAATTTGCCGAAGCCGTCCGCGGAGAAAAGCACCTTGTCAAAGGCGTCGTACGTGACGATGACTTCCGGCCAATGCACCATCGGCGCCGTCACGAAATGCAGGACGTGTCTGCCGAGGGGGAGGGTGTCGCCTTCGCCCACGACGATGCGCCTGTCTTCAAAGTCCTGCCCGAAGAAATTCTTCATCATCGCGAAAGCTTTCTGCGAGGAGACCACCGTCGCATTGGGATAGGTCTTCATAAAGGTAAGGATATTGCCGGAATGGTCGGGCTCCATATGTTGCACGATGAGATAATCGGGGTTTTTCCCGCCCGTGGCGGTGGCGATATTGTCCAGCCATTCGTGCCCGAAGCGCGCGTCCACGGTGTCCATGACCGCGATCTTATAGTCCGCGATCACGTAAGAATTGTAAGCCATGCCGTTCGGCACGTCGTATTGTCCCTCGAAGAGATCGATCTCCCGGTCGTTCACGCCTACGTATTTGATATCCGAAGTGATATTCATAGTTTCTCCTTTTTCGTGCGCGCTCCGAGAGGGCGAAATGCACGAGACTCTGTTTCATTAGTATAACACAAAAGAGCCCGCGCGGGCAAGCCCGTAATTTGCGAGTTTCGCGTCCGATCTTTATGTCGGCGGGATAGTTCCTAAAAAAGTTTTGTTTTTCGGAAAGAGCGGTGTATAATAGAGATACAACGTTATGTGCGCGCACGCAAAAGCGCGAACGGAGAGAGTATGGATAAGAAAAAGTTTTACATTACGACGCCGATCTATTATCCGAGCGGTACGTGGCACCTCGGCACGTGTTACACCACCGTCATCTGCGACGCGATCGCCCGCTTCAAGAGGAAGCAGGGCTATGACGTCTTTTATCTGACGGGCACGGATGAGCACGGGCTCAAGATCGAGCAGAAAGCGAAGGAAGCGGGCGTCACTCCCAAGGAGTACGTGGACAAGAAGGTGGCGAACCTGAAATCCCTCTGGGATAGGCTCAAGATCAGTTATGACAAGTTTATCCGTACGACGGACGATTATCACGAAGCCGCCGTGCAGAAGATCTTCGACAAGCTCTATAACCAAGGCGACATCTATAAGGGCGAATACGAAGGATATTATTGCGTGCCCTGCGAGACGCATTGGACGAAGACGCAGCTTGTGGACGGCAAATGCCCGGACTGCGGCAGAGAGGTGGGGCTTGCGAAGGAGGAATGTTATTTCTTCCGTCTCAGCAAATATCAGGACAAGCTCATAAACCTTTTGGAGGAGAATGAGGAGTTTCTGCTCCCCAAGCCGCGCCGCCGCGAGATGATCAATAATTTCCTGCGCCCGGGTCTCAGCGACCTCGCCGTGACGCGTTCGAGCTTCACGTGGGGCGTGCCCGTGACCTTTGATCCCAAGCACGTGATCTATGTCTGGATCGACGCTTTGATGAATTACGTTACGGCGCTCGGTTACGGAAGCGAGGACGACAGCCTCTTCCGCAAGTATTGGCCCGCGGACGTCCACATGATGGGCAAGGAGATCGTGCGTTTCCACAGCATCATTTGGCCGGCGCTCTTGATGGCGCTCGATATTCCCCTCCCGAAGAAGGTGTACGGTCACGGTTGGCTCCTTATGGGCGCGGACAAGATCAGCAAGAGCAAGGGGAATATCGTGGATCCCGTGGAGCTTTCGGACAAGTATTCCGTGGACGCGGTGCGTTATTACCTCCTGCGCGAGATCCCCTTCGGACAGGACGGCGCCTATACGACGCGCGCTTTCCTCTCCCGCCTGAATGCAGACCTCGCGAATGACCTCGGGAATCTCGTGAAGCGCACGATGGCGATGGTCACGAAATATAATGGCGGGGAGATCCCCGTTTGGAGCGGAAAGAAGGAGAATACCGACGAGGAGATCATCAAGATGGCGGAGTCCACTCTCGAGGAAGTCTCGAAGAATATGGACGAGCTTTATATCCCCGAGGCGCTCCAAGCCATCTTCCGTTTGGCGCAGCGCGCGAATAAATATATCGACGAGAACGCTCCTTGGATCCTCGTCAAGGACGAAGCCAAGAAAGAGAGGCTGAACGACGTGCTGTACGTCCTCTTGGAGTGCATTCGCGTGTCGGCGGTCCTGCTCGAAGCTTTCCTGCCCGATACGGCGGCGAAGATATTCTCTCATTTTAACGGTCTTTCCGAAGAAGAGAAGACATTCGACAGCATTCGCGCGTTCGGCGCGCTGAAGGCGAAGAGCGTGACAGAGCAAGACGCCATCTTTATGCGGGTGGACGTGGACAAGGAGATAGAAGCGATGGAGAAAGAGACGGCGAAGGCGGCGGAGGCGGTCCCCGCGGAAACGGAAAAGAAAGAGATCATCTCGATCGATGATTTTATGAAAGTGGAGCTTCGCGTGGGCAAAGTGCTCGAAGCGGAGAAGATGCCCAAGACGGATAAGCTCCTCGTGATGAAAGTGGCGGTCGGGGCGGAAGTGCGCACCATCGTCAGCGGCATCGCGAAGTATTACACCCCCGAAGAAATGGTGGGGAAGGAAGTGGTCGTGGTGGCGAATCTCGCGCCGCACGCCTTCCGCGGCGTGGAGAGCCAAGGCATGCTCCTTTGCGCAGATGACCCCGAAGCGGGCGTGGTGCTTATCAGTCCCGAAAAAGTCGTTGCCTCGGGCAGCGAAGTGAGATGATGTTCATAGACGCGCACGCGCACCTCGACGACGAGCTCTTGGAAGCGCGCGAAGCGGAGGTCATCGCCGCCGCGAAAGAGGCGGGCGTCGGCGTCATCGTGAATGCATCCTCCGACCTTCCTTCTTCCGAGAAGAGCGTGGCGCTTGCTGCGAGGAGAGAGGAGGTCTATGCCGTCATCGGCGTGCATCCGCACGAAGCGAAGACGTATACGGACGAGGTGGAGAGTCGCCTCGTCTCTCTTTCAAAGAAGAAGAAGGTCGTCGCCTTCGGCGAGATCGGTCTGGACTATCATTACGACCTCTCCCCTCGCGATGTGCAGCAGGCTGTGCTCGAAAGGGAGATCTGCCTCGCGGACGAGCTCGGGCTCCCCGTCGTCTTCCACGTCAGAGAGGCGTACGAGGATTTCAATCGGATCATCGAGCGGCAAAAGGCGCGTCTTCGCCACGGCGTTTTGCTCCATTGTTACAGCGGGAGCGCGGAGCTCGCGCAGTACTATCGGGAGCGCTTCGGCGCGAAATTCTCCTTCGGCGGCGTATTGACTTTCGCCAAGCACAAAGAGGCGGTGCTCCAAGCGGCGGGGATGGAGAATATCCTCCTCGAAACGGACTGTCCCTATATGACGCCCGTTCCCTTCATGGGCACGCCGAACGAGCCGAAATACATTCCGCTCATTGCGGCGAAAATGTCGGAATTACTCGGCGTTTCCGTGGAAGAGATCGCCGAAAAAACGACGGAAAACGCGCTTGCGTTTTACGGGATCGAAATGGGAAAAGAATGATCATCGACGGAAAGTTTTTCAATATAGATTTCAATAAAAAATTCGGTCAGAATTTCATCTTCGACAAGAATCTTCTTATGGCGATCGCGGCGGACGCGGGGGTCACGAAAGAGGACGTCGTTTTGGAGATCGGCGCGGGTGCGGGCACCCTCAAGGCGGCGCTTGCCGCGTCGGCAAAGGAAGTCATCGCCTATGAGATCGACGAGAATCTCCGCCCCGTTTTGGAGGAAAGGCTCGGATCTCTTCCGAATGTGCGCGTCGTCTTTGAGGATTACATGAAGAGGAAAGAGCCCCTGCCGCCCGTTTTCAAGGTGGTGGCGAATCTGCCGTATTATGTGACCACTCCCATTTTGATGAGCCTCATTGAAGGAGAGGAGAGACCCGAAAGCGTCACCGTGATGGTGCAGAAAGAGGTGGCGGAGCGGCTTGTCGCGGCTCCGGGCAGTGCGGAGTACGGCGCGATCACCGCTTCGATCAGCCTCGTGGCGGACGCCGAGATCACGCGCATCGTCGGCAGGAAGAATTTCATTCCCCCGCCCAATGTGGACAGCGCCGTCGTGCGCATTACGCTGCGGGATAAGGGCTATTCTCAAGGGGAGATCTCCCTTGCGCGCACGCTCATTCGCGCCGCGTTCAATATGCGCCGCAAGACCCTCTCGAACGCCCTTGCGGGGGCGCTTGGCGGAAAGGACCGCGCCGCGGAGATCATCGCCGCCGCAGGTTTCGCGCCGACGGCGAGGGGGGAGACATTATCCGCAGAGGATTATGTCAAGCTCGCGCAGCGGGCAATGCGGAATTGAAGACAGATCGACAGATCGGATCGATCGTATTTTGAGGCACAGTCTCATTGCGAAGGCGCTGAGGGCATCGGAAACTTTCATAGAATGAAATTCTATGCGCCGCCTGCAAAGAAAAATGCTTGCAACTCATTGGATTATTAGGTATAATATACAAGTACGTTAGTTTATAATAGGGGAGTGCGCCTCCGCGCGACCCTTATTAAGGAGTCTTTGGGAATGAAAAAGAAATTGATGACAGTCTTGATAATACTCATACTTGCGACGGCGATGATCTTGGCTACGGCTTGCAGTAACGGCACGTTGTTCAAGAAGAATAACGAGCGTGACATGCTGCAGCACACTGCGGAAGTCACGTATGCCGGACGTACGGCGCCCGTGACCAAGTTGGATCTCAACGCAACGATCTACAATTGGGTGTATCAATACTATTATTACTATCAGCAAGGCGCGATCAGCCAGTCGAATTATCAAGCCATCTTGGAGAATATCGCCACGAGTTATCAGCAGGCGAATGAGAGCCTCGCGGAGAGCGAAGCGTATACGCTGAAATGCATCGACGTCTTGTATCAGGCGGCGTATGAGAAGGCGGATGCGGAAGGCAAGGCGGCTCTCGAGAAGGTGTCCACCGTGGGCAAGGATTATAACGAAGCGGAGCGCATCGCCGAGATCGAGGCGATCCTTTCTTCAAAATATCTCGCGGCTGCGCGCAAGTCGTATAACGATGAGATGCAAAGCGAGTTCGATGAGTATCGCGAGGCGTATGAGACCGAGCTCAAGAACGGCGCGCGCACGTCGAAGTCCGTGGAGAACGTGGAGAAGCTCGTCGTCACCGCGCCCGCAAAGACCGTTTATGAAAAGGGCGAGTCCGTGAATCTGAACGGGCTCAAAGTCTCCGTGAAATATGAGAATGACGAGAACCTTGTGGAGCTCGAGCGCAGCGATTACACCGTGACCGGGTTCGATAGCTCCGCCGAAGGAAAGAATGAGGTCACCGTGACTTTCGGATCCATTTCCGAGACCTTCGAAGTGGAGATCATCGCGGCGAAGCCCTCCCGCCCCGCCATGCCGAAAGAGGATGAGGAAGAGGACGAGGAAGAGGTGCAAGCTCGCTTCGAGGAGACGCTGAAAGCGGATATCGAAAAAGCGCAGGCGGAGGATGTCGGCGAGTACAAGATCCTCAAAGAGGCGAAGCGCAGGCTCGAGAAGTCTTTCGAGTCGAACTATCACTCGTATGAGTATTATTATCTCAGCAGCCTCAAGACGCAAGTCGTGAATGAGGTAGAAGAGGATGTTGCGGAAGCCGTGAAGACAGCGACGCTCCAAGAGATCACCGAGAAGTACGAGGCGGATGTCAAGGATCAGCTTGCTGCGCTGAAAGTGGATAGCTCTTCCTATGGCGACACGATCTCCGGCGCGGATTTCGCCACGCAGCTCGTGCATACCGACGACGGTTATTTCTATGTGAGACACGTGCTCTTCAAGCTTACGGACGATCAAAAGGCGCTTTATGACGATTTCAAGAAGAATGAGAATCCGACGAATGAGGCGCTTGAGGCGTATCTCGACGCGCTCGTGGATCAAATGTCCGTTTATCTCAGCAACGTGGAGTACGATAAGGACGCGACTTGTGAAGAAGAGGATTGCGCTTGCAAGGCTTGCGAGAATTACAAGGGAACGGAGCCGGGCGAATGCACGGATCCCGAGTGCGCTTGCGTGAAGTGCCCGAATAAGAGATTCGTGAATAAGGATTTTGCGGAGAATACGCAGAAATACGTTTCGGACGAGGGCTTCGCCCTTGACGCGGAAAAGGTGAATGAGGATGGCACGATCAACGTGCACGAAGTCATTCGCGCGATGTATGCGGATCTCGGAACGGTGGGCGAGGACGCCACGATCGAAGAGAGGCAGGCGGTCATCGACAAGTTCGAGAAGTGGATCTATATGTGTAATGACGACGAAGGCTTCTTCACCACGCTTTCGGACGGAAAGGTCGGCTATGCTTTGAATAAGAACGGCGACAATTACGCGAAGAATTTCGCTTCGCTCGCCTGTGCGCTCGCCTATGGCACGAATGCGGAAGATTGGACGATCTTGGGCAGCGGCATCGGATCGTACGGATGGTGTTATGTCGATAAGGATTATACGGACAATAACTCGGTTGCGGGCATCCACGTGGTGATGCTCGTCGGATATGCCGTGGATGCGGATGCGGCGACGGAGGACGGCGATTACCTCATTTCCTCCTTGGATTCCATCGCGGACATCACCGCGTACGAGGCGTCGGAGGATCCCACGAAGATCGCGGAAGGTACGGTCGCAAGCTATATCGGCAAAGCGCTCCTCGAGGAGAAACAGAATGAGCTGAAAGGCGCGTTCAAGAAGGCTTTCGTCCAAAAGGAGATCGAGGAAGCCGCAACGATCAAGTATTACGAAAAGACCTATGCGGATCTGATCAAATCTTATCAGCAATAACGAAAGAGCCGGCTATGCCGGCTTTTTTCAAGTTTCGCGCGGGAGCAGGATATGAGCAAATACGAAGACAGAGAGTGTAATGCCGGGAAGGACTTCACGGAGAGCACGAAAGAAGCCAAGTACGAATATAAAGGCAGGATCATAAACCTTCGCAATGACGATATCCTCTTGCCGAATGGGAAGGGCGCGCAGCGCGAGTACATCGAGCATCGCGGTGGCGTGGCGGTGCTTGCCATGGACGAAGAGGGACGCGTTCCCCTCGTCCGTCAATATCGTTATCCGCTTTTTCGACATCTTTGGGAGATCCCCGCGGGCAAGCTCGAGGCGGGCGAAAAGCCCGAGGAAGCGATCGTTCGCGAGCTTCGCGAAGAGGCGGGTCTCGTCGCGGGGAAGATGACTTCGCTCGGAGAGATCTATCCCACCTGCGGATACAGCAACGAGATCATTCGGCTTTATCTCGCCACCGATCTGACCTATGTCGGCGCGAAACCGGACGAGGACGAATTTCTCGAGATCAAGTACGTCAAGATCGACGAGCTTTACGAAAAGTGTCTGTCGGGTGAAATCAAGGACGGGAAGACCGTCGTCGCCGTGCTGAAGTACGTCGCGATGCGGCGGGGATAAAAGCGCGCGTCTTCGGCGGGAAGACGGCGAAGGATTTGCAAGAAGGAAGAGGGCGAGAACATCGCCCTTTTTTCGTTGTGAGGGTCGCGCGCGTGCGCGCAAGGCGCGCGACGCGCATATTATATAAGGATAGGGGGCGAAAAGGCGAAGAAAAAAGATGGAAAATTGTGTCTTAAAAGAAGGAAAAAACACAAGATATGGGGGTGCCCCGAGAGGGGTTTCGGGAGTGAAAAAATTTTTCAAAAAAAGTCCGAAAAATGTGAAAAAATCCAAAAAAATTCCTTGACAACCCCCTTTTTTATTGGTAAGATATAGAGGTTATCGTCCGAAAAGGGCGGTAGCAAGCGAAACTTCAAAACAAAATAGATCAAGCAAAAATTAAAGCAAGTGATTTCCGTCAATTCATAATTTATTATGAGTTTTGAGAGCTTCCCGGAAGGGAAGCGTAAAACCAAGATTAAACTTGAGAGTTTGATCCTGGCTCAGGA
>JAGCXI010000075.1 GCA_017961365.1 Clostridia bacterium | reverse complement strand
GATTTGATCCTTCCTCGCTGCGGCTTCGCTCGTTTTGCGGATATCCACGCGGATGCGCGCCCAAGACTCCGCAATCCTGGCTTCCACCTTATTCTCCACCGCTTTTTTGATCTCTTCCTCACTTTTTTTCGAGGGAATTCTGCTCTCTTCTTTCGCCACGTCCAGGCAGATGGTCAATGGATTTTCATACTGCAAAAGACCCGCGATATCGGCGGCGGAGGGATCATAAGCATCCACTCGGAAGCCGGAAGTCACCGATCTTGTGTCTTTTCCCTCCCCTTCCGTAAAGATATTCGAGGTCTGCACGTAAAGATTCTTCACGATGGTCTGCGCTGTAAGGCCATAGCCGATGGAGCAGACGCGGATATCTTTCCGATAAAAACTCGCCGCGTCCTGCGGATAGGCATTGAGCACTTGCTGGAAAGCCTCCACCGCGGAGCACGAGATCGCCGTCGCTTCATTCCATACGCCTACGTTCGAGACGTAAGAGAAAAGCTCGATCACCTCCTTATGCTTCAAGCCCTGCTCTTGGAAGAACTTATACAGCGCATTTTTCCGAGAGAATGCCGCGGCGTCGAACTTCGCCTTCAAGAAAGCGGCTTTCCCCTCTTCCGAGAGCTCCGCCCAGGTCTTCGGCGCGCCCTCCGACTTCCCTGTCCATTCCTCGTAAAGCGCGGCTGTCACGAGCTTCTTGATCGAAGCTCGATATTGATCCACTTTATACTGATACGCTTGATAATTCACTTCCCGCTCGGTGAGGACGTAATACTCGATAAAGCACGCCTTGCAGATATTGCGCAAAACGACGGCGCTCTTTTTCTCCAAATGAAGCTCCGCGATATAACGCTCGATGTCTTGGAAGACGAAATCCATATTCTGCTCTTCCTGCGGGATATGATCGGAAGAATTAAAAGAAAAGACGACGACGCGAGCTCTGCCCTTCTTATCCGTCATGGAGCCGAGCCCGTTTCGGACGGAAAGACGGAGGGTCTTGATGATGCTCTTTTCCTTCTCGTCCTGTCCGCTCTCATTATATGACCAATAATAGAAGCCATTCGCCATCACACGGCGGCAAAGCTCATTCTTGCGATCGAAACTCTCGAGCTCGGGACCCGCGAATACGATGAAGCGCTCGGTCTTGCAAGCCTTCGCTCCCGCATCGCCCGAGGCAGGCTCCTTTCCTTCATTCCTTTTGATGGATTCCGCAAGGAGAATGGTCTCTTCGGTCAGCGCGGTGAAGACATAAACGTCATATTTTCTGCCGAGCAATTTCGCATACGCCTTACGAATGCGGACGGAGACCCAAGAGAAGAATTCGTAATTCGCCGTCGCCAAGATGACACTCGCGAAGACGAGAGCCGTCAGGAAAGACGTGCCGTAATAAAAGGTTTGGAGAAGCTTGGAAATGGTGGTGGCATAAAGCCCGTCCAGCCCTTCAAACGTGAAATTTCCGATATTCGCATATAATGCGCGGAAAATATCCGTAAAGCCGTATGCAAGCGTAAAGGTATGCCCGCCTTCTTCCGCCACGCCGTCGAAATCCACGTTCTTGGCGAGGAGCAATATCTTCACGGTGATATTCAAGGCGGAAATGATGACCATCATCAAGATCTCGGGCAAGAATTTCGCGCCCGCTTTTTTCTTGCGCAACGTGGCGTATAACGCCATCATGGCGGCATAAACGACCAATAAAATCAAGATGGCGGCGAGAATGCCCAAAACGTATCCTACGGGCTCGGGTACTGCCGAAATCAATGAAAGCATAACGTCTCTCCTCATTCTTTATCCTTTTATTGTATACTTTCTTGCAAAAAATGTCAAAGTCATTTCTTTTCCCGCTCGATAATTAAAGATTTGCGCGCGAAATCGCATAGAGGATGAGAGATTTCGGCAGGCGGCTACGGCGCGGCGCAAGAAAAAAAACGGGATAATCCCGCGCGCCCTCATCCCGAGATTTGCCGCAAGTTCTTCGGCGCTTTTCTTCCGAAAAAGGTGGGCAACGAAAAACCGCGCAGGCGCGTACTAAACGTACGTAACTACGCGGTTTTGATGTCAGAAACAAAGCGAATGTGCTTCTATACGAGCTCGCTTACTTGCGGGGATTTTTGATATTCGCCTGCGCCGCAGCAAGCCTTGCGATGGGCACTCTGTAGGGCGAGCAGGAGACATAATCCAAACCGATGGCGTGGCAGAACTCGATGGACGAAGGATCGCCGCCATGTTCGCCGCAGATACCGCAGTGGATGTTCTTGCGGGTCTCGTGACCGAGGGTGACAGCCATCTTCATCAGCTTGCCCACGCCGGTGGTGTCGAGACGAGCAAAGGGATCGGACTCATAGATCTTCGCGGCATAATAGCTCGGGAGGAACTTGCTCGCGTCGTCACGGCTGAAACCGAAGGTCATCTGCGTGAGGTCATTCGTGCCGAAGCAGAAGAACTCCGCTTCCTTCGCGATCTCGTCCGCCGTAAGCGCTGCGCGCGGGATCTCGATCATCGTGCCGACTTCATACTCGAGCTTGGCGCCCGCTTCTTTGATGACGGCGTCCGCCGTCGACACAACGGTGTCCTTGCAGAACTTAAGCTCTTTGACTTCGCCGACGAGCGGGATCATAATCTCGGGCTTGACATTCCAATCGGGATGACGCTTTTGAACATTGATCGCCGCCTTGATGATGGCGCGGGTCTGCATGACCGCGATCTCGGGATACGTAACGGCGAGACGGCAGCCACGGTGACCCATCATGGGGTTAAACTCATGGAGACCTTCGCAAAGCATCTTGATCTCCTGCGTGGTCTTGCCCTTCGCTCTCGCAAGGAGCTCGATATCCGCCTCAAGGGTGGGGACGAACTCATGGAGCGGCGGATCGAGGAAACGGATGGTGACGGGCATGCCCTTCAACTCTTCCATCAAGCCCTCGAAATCCTCTTGCTGCATCGGCTCGATCGCGTCAAGCGCGCGCTCACGCTCCTTCTTATCCTCGGAGCAGATCATCTCACGGAACTTATCGATCCTGCCCGGTCCGAAGAACATATGCTCCGTACGGGTAAGTCCGATGCCCTCGGCGCCGAGCTCAACGGCTCTCTTGGCATCCTTCGGCGTGTCCGCATTCGTGCGCACTTTCAGCGCCTTATACTTATCGGCGAGCTTCATGATTCTGCCGAAATATCCGCTATTCGGATCTGCGGGAACGGTCTTGATGATAACGTCATAGATCTTACCCGTGGATCCATCGAGAGAGAGCGCGTCGCCCTCGCGGAAGATCTTGCCCGCGAGCTCGAAATACTTCTCTTCCTCATGCATCTTGATATCGCCGCAACCGGACACGCAGCAGGTTCCCATTCCGCGAGCGACGACCGCCGCGTGAGAGGTCTGACCGCCGCGAACGGTGAGGATGCCCTGCGCGAACTTCATGCCCTCGATATCCTCCGGAGAGGTCTCGAGACGGACGAGGACCACCTTCTTCCCTGCCTTGCCGTACTTGACGGCGTCTTCCGCCGTAAAGACGATGGTGCCCGCAGCGGCGCCCGGGGACGCGGGAATACCCGTGCCGACGACATTCGTCTTGTCAGCCGCTTTCAAAGCAGCCGCGTCAAAGGTGGGATGGAGGAGCATGTCGAGCGTCTTCGCGTCGATCTGGAGGAGCGCCTCCTGCTCGGTGATCATGCCCTCGTCGATGAGGTCGCAAGCGATCTTGATCGCCGCGGAAGCCGTGCGCTTACCATTGCGGCATTGGAGCATATAAAGCTTGCCGTTCTCGACGGTGAACTCCATATCCTGCATATCTCTGTAATGATTCTCGAGCTGGTCGCAGACCGTGACGAACTGCTTATACGCCTCGGGGAACTTCTCTTCCATCTCGGAGATGGGCATCGGGGTGCGCACGCCGGCAACGACGTCTTCGCCCTGCGCATTGATGAGGAACTCGCCCATGAGCTTCTTCTCGCCCGTGGCGGGGTTACGCGTGAAAGCGACGCCCGTACCGGAATTATTATTGAGGTTTCCGAAGACCATCGGCATAACATTGACCGCCGTGCCCCAGCTATAGGGGATGTCATGGTCCATACGATAGACATTCGCACGGGGGTTGTCCCAGCTGCGGAAGACCGCGCGGATCGCCGCATTGAGCTGCTCGATGGGATCGTCCGGGAAGTCCTTGCCGAGCTGCTTTTTGTACTCAGCCTTGAACTGATAAGCAAGCTCCTTGAGGTCCGCGGCGGTGAGGTCGATATCATAGGTGACGCCCTTCTCCGCCTTCATCTTGTCGATGAGCTCCTCGAAATACTTCTTGCCCACTTCCATAACGACGTCCGAGAACATCTGGATGAACCTTCTGTAAGAGTCATAGACGAAGCGCTCGAACTTGGGATCGGGGTTGCCCGCGATCATCGCGGCGACGACCTTGTCATTCAAGCCGAGGTTCAGGATCGTGTCCATCATACCGGGCATGGAAGCTCTCGCGCCGGAACGAACGGAAACGAGGAGCGGGTTCTTGAGGTCGCCGAATTTTTTGCCGTTGATCTCTTCCATCTTCGCGACGTTCGCCATGATCTCCGCCATAATGTCGTCATTGATCATTCTGCCGTCTTCGTAGTACTGCGTACAAGCTTCGGTGGAGATGGTGAAACCTTGGGGCACGGGAAGACCGATCTTGGTCATCTCGGCAAGGTTCGCGCCTTTACCGCCGAGCAATTCACGCATGGTCGCGTCGCCTTCGGTGAAAAGATAGACGTATTTTTTCATGTGAAATCCTCCTAAAAAAATCGAAATTAAAGTAATTGTATTTCTATGATAAAACTTTTTCCCGCGCGTTGGCAAGGGTTTTGCGAAAAAAGGCGCGGATTTTTTATAAGGCGTCCCCTTTTAAGGGGAAAAACAGGTCTCGCTACCGAAAAAAGAAAAGGTTGGAAAGGGGCTTTCGGCAAGAAAAAATTCCACAGAAAAGAAGTGGGATCTTTCCGAAAAATGCGAATAAAAGAAGAAAATCCGTCAAGCTTCCGAATAAGCTTCCCTCACTGCGGAGCTTCTCCTTTCAAAAGACAAGAAATCTCGAAATAAGAATGGAGGTTTTTGCCCGTTTTCGTGCGAACGTAAAGAGAAAGCAAGGAGAGGATCTCCGCAACGGAATAAGGCGAGGGAGCGTCGGGAGACTCCCCTTTCAGATAGGCTATGAAAAGGCGCGCCGCATCCGCCGTCAAACGCACGGAACTCCCTTGACGCGGCGAAGCGACAAAGCCGCCCGCTTCAAGATCGAAAGCATAGTGTTTCGCGTCGTTCCCTTCCTTATATTCACCGAAAGATACGCCGTAGCCGTAGATGCGCAAAATGTCGAGGACATAAAGGATCAGATCGCCCTCTTTGCCGCCGCCGTAACAAAGGTCGGACAAAAGGCGCAAAAGGCGGGTAAAAGCCTGCACTTCGGGGACGTCTCCCTCGTCGATCTTATCCACTGTTTCGAGCGCCGCCGCCCCACAATAATAGCGAAGAATATTTTCGGACAAAGTCGGGAAGGAATCCAAATAATCATAAGTCTTCAGGGTGTAAAAACCGCCCTTGACCGTGAGTATGTATTCGCCAAAGGCGAAAGGCGTCGCCGCATGGCGTAATTTCGACTTGGGAGAATTGACGCCGCGCGCCCGTACGGCGATCTTGCCGTAAGCGTCGGTCAAGAGCGTGATGATGCGATCATTCTCCTTGTAATCGACCGCGCGAAGGCATATCCCCCGCGTCTTCACTTCTTCCGTCAATCTTCCTCTCCTCCGAGCGATACAAACTATACGCCTCGGGCAGTCCCGTCTTCACGAAAAGCTCCCATAAGGCTTCATTTCTTTCTCTTTTTTCCATATCCGCCTCCTATAAGACAGTATGGACGAAAAGATCGCTTTTTACACTTAATCTTTCTTGGTATATCCCAGCGTGGAAAGCACGGCGACATTATCCTTCCAGCCGCTCTTAACTTTCACAAAAAGGCGCAAATAGACCTGCCCGTCCACGAGGCTCTCGAGCTCGCGACGTGCGGCGACAGAGATCTTTTTCAAGGTCTCCCCTCCCTTGCCGATGATGATGGGCTTATGCGTATCTTTTTCGCAGATGACGTCCGCTTCCACACGGGTGACGCCGTCCTCCCCCGTCTCGAACTTTTTCATCTCCACGCCGATGCCGTGCGGGATCTCCGCGAGAAGAAATTTCAAAGCTTTTTCGCGAATGATCTCCGCCGCCATAAAGCGGAGCGGCTTATCCGTATACATATCTTCGGGATAATAAGCGACGTCGTCCTTCAAAAGGGAGCGGATCACTTTGATGAGTTCGGGGAGATTCTCTTTCGTCGCGGCGGAAATGGGCACGACCTCGATATTTTTCAAGCGGGAAAGCCTGCTTGCGGACGCCATAGCGACCGCCTTGTCCGCGATGTCCATCTTATTGATGACCACGATGGTGGGAGCGCCTTTTGAAAGGGACTCGATGAAAGTCAACGTGTCTTTTTCAAGGGGTTTCGAGCCGTCGAGGACATAGAGAGTGCCGTCCGACGATCCCTTTGCGGAAGCCACCTCTTCTTCCATATATTTCGAGAGCTTGTCCTTGCCTTTATGGATGCCCGGCGTGTCGATGAAGACCGCCTGAAAATCCTCCCCGTGCATCACGCCGATGATCTTATCGCGCGTGGTCTGCGGACGCCAACTGACGATGGAGACCTTCTCCCCCACGAGGGCGTTGATAAGGGTGGATTTGCCCGCATTGGGCAAGCCTACGATCGCTATAAAACCCGATTTCATCCGTAAAAAACCTTCTTGCAGTACTTATTCGTTATCGCCGAAACGATGAGGAAGCAGCTCAGAGAGCTGATAAATGCGAACGAGATTATCGCTCGCGAGAATGATGGGGATATCTTCACAGAACTCGGACATCACCTGCAAACACATCCCGCAGGGAAAAGCGAGGTTCGCCGCGTTCGTATAAATGGCGACGGCGTTGATATGCGTCTCGCCGTCCGAGACTGCCTTAAAGATTGCCACGCGCTCCGCGCAGACCGTGGCGCCATAGCTCGCATTCTCGATATTCGTGCCGCTATAGATCCTGCCGCTGTCCGTGAGCACCGCCGCGCCTACGGGGAAAGAAGAATAGGGAGAATAAGAATTCCCGATCGCTTCGGTGGCGGCGTCGATCAGATTATCCAAAGTCTCTTCCAGCATATTACCTCCTTACGTCGAGCGCGGAGAGGATCTTTTCCTCCGCCCGCCTCATACGAGCTCTGTCCTCTTCCTCGATATGATCGAAAGAAAGAAGATGCAACATCCCGTGGACGGCGAGATACGCCAACTCACGGGCATAAGAATGTCCGTATTCGAGCGCTTGCTCGCGCGCTCTGCTACGGCAAATAACGATGCTGCCGAGATAGACCCGACCCGTCGCGGGATCGACGTCCAAGGGACACTCTTCGGCACGCAGAGGAAGGCGCACGCGCTCGATGGTCGGAAAGGACAAAACGTCCGTCACGCGATCCACCTCTCTCTCCTCTCGATTCAGGGCGCGAATGCGCTCTCTGCCCACGACGCGCAGATCAAGATCCGCCGCGGAGGCTTTCATCAGCGCGAGCCCCTCTGTCAAGACGTGAGATAAAAACTCCTTCTCTTCTTTGGAAGCGCCGAGGATATCGATCATTTCTTCTTATCGAGCGTATTATACGCGATGCGCTCGTGATGGACGCCCATAAGGGTGTTCACAACGGCTTCTTTCACCTTCGTAAGCTCGGCGATGGTGATGGGACATTCGTCAAACTGACGATCATTCATCTTCTGCTGAACGAGCTTGTCCACAAGGGTGACGAGCTCTTCACGCGTGGAGGGGCGCACGGAACGCGTGGCAGCCTCCGAGATATCGGCGATCATAATGATGGCGTTGATCTTGGTCTGCGGCTTGGGTCCGGGGTACGTATATCCCTTCTCCTCGAGCGTTCCTTCCGTGATATTCTGCGCTTTATGATAGAAATACCCGACGGAACTGTCTCCATGATGCTGCAGCGCGGCGGAGACGATCTCCTTCGGGAAGCCTTTTTCGTCGAGCAGCTTCGCGCCCGCTTCCGTATGGCGGGTGATCATCTTGACGCTCGCCTCGGGGATGAGGTCGTCATGGGGATTATAGCCGTCGGTCTGGTTCTCCGTGAAGAACTCGGGGTTCTCCATCTTTCCGATATCGTGAAAAAGAGCCGCCGCCTTCGCCAAAACGGGATTCTCCCCGACGAGGTATGCCGCGCGCTCCGCGATATTCGCAACGGTCAAAGAATGGTTATACGTGCCGGGCGCCTTCTCTTCCAGCTCCTTCAAAAGCGGCTGGTCATACGAGCAGAGCTCCATCAGTCGAAGCCCCGTATTCAAATTAAAGACGCGCTCGAAGACGGGCGAGAGGCAGAAATACGCAAACAAGCTGATCGCGCCGCCCAAGATGACGGAGATCCCCACGGTGAGCATCGTCATCACGTCGGGACCGGAAGTGACCGCCGCGGCGGCAATAAAGCCGACGACGCCGAACGAGATGACCGTGACGCCAGCCACCGCAAGGACGCGAAGACGGGAAGAATAAGGCTTGATCAGGAAGATGAGCAAGCAGCCCATTCCGACATTCACGATGAGGGTCATCAGCTGCAAGGTGACGCTCGCCAGCGTAAAATCCGGCGACTGATAAAAGAAAAGCATCATGCAAGCTGCGATGACCGAAACGCAAGTAAAATGCGCGGAAAGAGCGACGTGCTTATCCACGTCCGTGCCGATGATGAGGGCAAGGAATGCGACGGGCATCACGTAAAACTGCCCGAAGAAAATGCAAAGCAAAGAAGAAAAGATGGTGAGAAGAAGGGCGACGTCCGCCATAATGACGGAAGGCGCGTCGCTGCGTCCCAGATGGACCATCACGATATAATTTACCGAGAAAAGAGAAAATACGATGAAGCCCGTGGTGAGAAGCGGGATCCAGCCGAGATAAATCTCATCCACCGAGCGAAATGCGAAGACGAATGCCATCACGATCGCCGCGAGCGCGGCATGCGCCGCAAAAACCAGCACGTGACGAAGAATCGACGTCGAAGGAATGTCTTTCTCCAAATACTACCTCCCTGCCCGACCGCTGTCCGGCAAGAACAGCGAATCGATCCGCTGCGCTACCGTATAGTATAGCACTATATACAGCATATTGTCCAACTTTTTTTGCTCGGCGACGACGCTGCCCGTCGCGTAAGCGTGAAAAGGGACTTCGGCAAGGAGCTCCGCGCGCGCCTTTTCGATCAAAGCGGGCGCCTCGAGATCGAAGTCGTGACAGACCGTGACTTCGCATTTCTCAAAATACGTTTTTTCCGTAATGCGGACGAAACCGCAGTCAAGGATCACCTTTTCCGTGACGTCATAAGAAGGATAAGGAGACGGGCTCTCTTTCGAGATCTTCCGTCCGAAAAGCTCGATTTCACGGAAAGACGTCTTCGCCCCCGTTCTTTCATTTTGCAGAGTAAAGAGAGGCAAGACGATCTCTTTCGTATAGACGGTGAGGGCATAGACCTCCCCTTTTGCGGGAGCGGGCGCTTCCCCTTCCGTAAAGGTATAAACGGGGGCGATGAGGACGTCTCCCTCTTTTACGACGTCTCCGACGGTGACAAGAGGGGTGCCGCTCTCCGCGACGATCTTCGTGACGACGCCGGCGCGCTCCGCGAGGACGGGGGCAAAGTTCTCCTCTTCCGGCGAAAGCGGGAGGATCTCCTCTTTTACGTCCACGTAAAGGCGATTTCCTTTGACCGAAACGGAAGCGAAAGAGATCCCATCCAATGCGACGATCTCCCCGCGAATTTTTTCAAGATCGATCGCCCCTTTATAAACGAAACCGTCCACCTTGTTTTCCGTCAAAACGGCGCGTATGGAAGACGTATTCACATAATGATTGCCCGTGATCTCCACGCCGTACACGAAAGAGCCGAAAAGGAAGATCGCCGCCATCGTCAGCGCCAAAGAAGCGAGAAGAACAGGTCGCGCCAAAAGGGCGCGAAAGGGATTTTGCCCGCGCTCACTATAATCGATCTCCTCTTCGAGGAGAATTTGCCTGAGCGCTGCGCTTTGCCGTCTTGAGACAGAGAGCGCCACCCCATCCGAAGAGAGGACGACCGCCGAGACGGAGAGCCCCGCCTTGATCGCCCGATTCAGAAGATAGGGCACCCGCTTCGTGCGGAGAAAAAAAGTCACGTCGCCGCGTCTTTTCATTCCGAAAGATACTCCACGGCGAAGATCTTTCCCGAAAGCTCGATCTCGCTTTGATCCGCCGTCAGGACGCGGAGCCCTTCCCCGCGCACCGCGATGCGCCCGCCGCGCCGCCTAATGACGATGAGATCTGCTCCGACCGAATAAAGCCCTTTATGCCCCGCAATGACGCAATGCGCCCCATTGATGAGATGTAATTCCGAAAAAGAGAAAAGCCCCTCTTTCTCCGAGATCTTTCTGCGAATATCCTGTAAATACGCCATAAAAAAAGATATGTCCGAAGAGATAAAAATATGCCGAAAAGGATGAGGGAAGAACGCCGCAAAAAGAGAAAGAAAAAGCGCGCCCGCTTCTTAAGAAGCGAACGCGCCGATTTTCCGAGGATCCGAGATCAATACATCCCGTCCATACCGCCCTGCGGCGCCATGGGTGCCGGAGGCTCGGGGATATCCGCCACGAGAGACTCCGTGGTGAGGAGCGTCGCCGCCACGCTCGCCGCATTCTGAAGCGCCGTACGCGTGACCTTGGTCGGATCGAGAATGCCCTTTTCCACCATGTCACAGTACTCGTCATTCAGCGCGTCATAGCCGTAATTATGGTTCTTTTTCACGCCCTCCAGAACGGCGTTCGCGACGACGGAACCTTCTTTACCGACATTCACCGCGATCTGTCTGACCGGCTCTTCCAGCGCGCGAAGCACGATCGCAGCGCCCGTTCTTTCATCCCCCGAAAGGGTGTCCAAAAGCCCCGTCAACGCGGGGATCACGGAGAGGAGCGCCACGCCGCCGCCCGGGACGATGCCCTCTTCCACCGCGGCTCTCGTCGCAGCGAGCGCATCTTCGATGCGGAGCTTCTTCTCCTTCATCTCCACTTCCGTGGCCGCGCCCACGCCGATGACGCCCACGCCGCCCGAAAGCTTGGCGACTCTCTCTTGGAGCTTCTCGCGATCATAATCGCTCGTGGTCTCGGCGATCTGCGCCTTGATGGAGGAAACGCGCGCCTTGATGGCGTCCGGAGAGCCTGCGCCGCCGACGATGGTGGTATTATCCTTATCCACTTTGACCTGACGCGCTCTGCCGAGCATCGTGATATCCACGGTCTTGAGATCCAACCCGAGGTCGTCCGTGATGACCTGACCGCCGGTCAAAAGCGCGATGTCTTCCAAGATGGCTTTCCTTCTGTCGCCGAAAGCGGGAGCCTTGACCGCGACGCAGTTAAAGACGCCTTTGAGCTTATTCAAAATGATGGTGCTGAGCGCTTCGCCCTCGATGTCCTCCGCGATGATGAGGAGCTTTGCGCCCGCCTTATAGACGAGCTCGATGGTGGGCAGGATCTCCTGCACGTTCGAGATCTTCTTATCCGTGATGAGGACATAAGGATCGTCGAGCACCGCCTGCATCTTATCCGTGTCCGTCACGAGATAAGGAGAGGCATAGCCGCGATCGAACTGCATCCCCTCCACGACGGAGAGCTCGGTCTTCATCGTCTTGCCCTCGTCGATGGTGATGACGCCGTCCGTGCCGACCTTCTCCATCGCATCGCTGATGAGCTCGCCGATGGCTTCGTCGCCCGCCGAGATGCTCGCCACCTGCGCGATATTCGTCTTACCGGAGATGGGCACGGAGAGCTTGCGGAGCGCCTCGACAGCCGCCTCCGTCATCTTATGGATGCCTTTCTTCAAAATGATGGGATTCGCCCCCGCGGCGACATTCTTCACGCCTTCGCGAACAATCGCCTGCGCAAGCACCGCCGCCGTGGTGGTGCCGTCGCCCGCGATGTCATTCGTCTTCACGGAGACTTCCTTGATGAGCTGTGCGCCCATATTCTCGAAAGGATCTTTGAGCTCGATCTCTTTCGCGATGGTCACACCGTCATTCGTGATCAGGGGCGCGCCGTATTTCTTATCCAAGACAACGTTCCTGCCCTTGGGGCCGAGCGTGATCTTCACCGTATCCGCAAGGACATTCACGCCTTGTTCGAGCGCCTTCCTCGCTTCCTGTCCGTACTTAAACTGCTTTGCCATACGAAATACCTCCTAAACTTTACTTTTCAACGACAGCGAGCACGTCGCTCTGACGGAGCACCGTGAGCTCTTCGCCGTCGATCTTAAAATCATTGCCCGCGTACTTGCTGTAAAGCACGGTATCGCCGACTTTCACCTGCATCACGATCTCTTTTCCGTCGATAATGCCGCCGGGGCCCACCGCGATG
>JAGCXI010000074.1 GCA_017961365.1 Clostridia bacterium | reverse complement strand
TCCTATGTGAACAAGGGAGAGCCCATCCACGATGATACGCTCACGTATATCCAGAAGCTGAAAGAGGCGGGCATCCCGTCGGAGGAGGTATTCGTCATCGGCGGAGGCGAAGTCTATAAGCTTCTTTTGCCTTATTGCGACACGCTCTATATTACCCGCGTGCAAGACGATGCGGTGGGCGACGTCTCTTTTCCCGAGATCCCGAATGATTTCACCTTGATCAAGGGAGAAATGAGGGAGAGCGGCGGCTATCATTATTCTTTCGACACCTATGTCAGACAGCATCCGTGAGCGCGCTTATGCCAAGCTGACGCTTTCTCTCCGCGTCACGGGGAAAAGCGCAGGATATCACTTGATAGAAGCGCTCCAGCAGAGTCTCGACCTTTACGACGATATCACCCTCACCAAAAGAGAAGACAGCCGCATCACGAGCGACTTCGCGGGAGATAATTCCCTCGTCGTCCTCTCTGCGCTCCAAAAAGCATTCCGCCTCGGCGGGATGCATCTTTCCGTAAAAAAACGCATCCCCATCGGGGGCGGACTCGGCGGCAGCTCTGCGGACGCGGCTGCGGCGGCGCTTTCTTGCGCAAAGCTTTACGGCATTTCCCGAGACGAAGTCTACGCCTCGGTAAAAGAGCTCTTCGGCGATATCGCATTCCAAATGACAAAAGGCACGGCGATCGCGCGCGGCATGGGCTCCGAGATCGAAGTCCTGCCCGATCTTCCCCGTTATCACGTCCTTCTTCTTTTCCCCGAAAAGGGCGTCTCCACCAAAGAGGCTTACGCGCTTGCGGACGATCTGCCCTGCGGGCAAGGCGACGTCCGCGCGCTCTATCGCGCCCTCTTCGAAGGACGCTCCGCAAAAGAGCTCTTTTTCAATGATCTTTATCACCCCGCCACACTCCTGAATGACGAGATCGCGCCCTTCCTTCTCGCCCTCCGAGACGACCGCGCCCTTCTCAGCGGGATGTCCGGAAGCGGGAGCACCCTCTTCTCTCTTTATAAAACGGAGGCGGAAGCAAAGGAAAAAGCGGCGTCTCTCCCCGCACGCACCCTTGTCACCGAGACATTTTCCCCATCTTCGAACGGGAAATGAGTGAAAATCGCTTTATTTCGGAGCGGTTTCTCTTTATAATAAGTACGTACAAAAAATTTTAACGGAGAATCGTCATGCAAAAGCAAGATCAATTCGTAAAAGAAATCACCGATATGAACGTCGACTTCGCGCGCTGGTACACCGACGTGATCCTCAAGACCGAGCTCGTAGACTATGGTCCCGTCAAGGGCACGATGATCATTCGCCCCTATGCCTACGCCATTTGGGAGAATATCCAAGCGGAGCTCAACGCCCGTTTCAAGAAAACGGGGCATAAGAACGCATATTTCCCGATGTTCATTCCTTATAGTTATCTCGTGAAAGAGGCGGAGCACGTGGAAGGCTTCGCGCCGGAAGTGGCGCTCGTCACGCATGTCGGCAATGAGGAGCTCCCCGAGAAGCTCGTCGTCCGTCCCACCTCCGAGACCATCATCTGCGACAGCTATTCCAAATGGGTCAAGAGCTGGCGTGACCTCCCCATTCTCATCAATCAATGGGCAAACGTCGTCCGCTGGGAGAAGACCACCCGTCCCTTCCTCCGCACGTCCGAATTCCTTTGGCAGGAAGGTCACACCGTACACGAGACCCCCGAAGAGGCGCAGGAAGAGACCTTAAAGATGCTCGAAGTGTATCGCGAATTCGCAGAGAACGTCCTCGCCATCCCCGTCCTCGTGGGCAGGAAGAGCGAGAAGGAGAAATTTGCGGGCGCGCAAGCCACCTACGGCATGGAAGCTATGATGCTGGACGGCAAGAGCCTCCAAGCGGGCACGAGCCATTATTTCGGCGATAATTTCAGCCGTCCTTTCAATATCAAATTCTCCTCCAAAGAGGGCGACCTCAAATACGTCTATCAAACGAGCTGGGGCACATCCACCCGTATGATCGGCGCGCTCATCATGGCGCACGGCGATAATCGCGGTCTCGCCCTTCCCCCGAAGGTGGCGCCCATTCAGGCGATCATTATCCCCATCGCGGCGCATAAAGGCGGCGTGAATGAGAAAGTCGAGGAGATCCTCGCCGCGCTCGACGGCGCAGGCGTCCGCGCAGAAGCGGATCATCGCGATCAAAGCACGGGCTGGAAATTTAATGAATGGGAGATGAAGGGCGTGCCCGTCCGCATCGAGGTGGGTCCGCGCGACATCGAGAATGGCGTCGTCACCGTGGCGCGCCGCGATGATTTCAGCAAGACGCAGATCAAGATCGAAGACCTCAAGACGGCGATCCCCGCCCTCCTCGACGAGATCCAAAAGAATATGCTCGAAAAAGCGCGCGCTTTCCGTGACGCGCATATCGTCATCTCCGAGGATATGGACGCCCTCACCGCCGCCGTGAACAGCGGAAACTTCGTCAAGGCGATGTGGTGCGGCAACCGCGCTTGTGAGGACAAGGTAAAAGAACTCACCGGCGCCTCCACCCGTGTGATGCCCTTCGACCAAACCCCCGTCGGCACGAAATGCGTCTGCTGCGGCAAGAACCTCCTCAAAGAGGACGGCTCCACGGACGGCAAGGTGATCTATTTCGCCAAGGCGTATTAAAAAGCATCTCTAAAGCATACGATAAAATTCCACCGGTGCGCCTGGTGGTTTTTTTATTTAAAATGCACTCGTAATTCATCGCTATCCTCATAATACGTGGCAAGAGCGACGGTCTTGATGACTTCATCTTCTCCGAGACGCTCTTTCAGCCAGAGGACATCTTTCCCGATCTGTCTAAGCGCGGGGAGGATGACTTTGCCGTCCTCCACGACGTCCTTGCTGAGGGAGGGCCTCTCCCCTTCTATGCCGAGGTCGCTCCTTTTCGCGATGGCGGCAGAGGCGGCAGGCAAAATGGAGATCTCCCCGCTCGTCTCGAAGATGCAGTACGCCACGTCGCGAAGGTCGAAGAAGCCTTTCGCGCGGCACATAGAGAGGAGATCATTGATATCCAGCTTGGAGCGGGAGAGATTTTTATAATCGATCTCGCCATTCTCCACGAGAATGATGGGGCGGCCGCGCACGAATTTCTTCAAGAAGGTAGCTTTCCGCGCCGTAAGCGTGAGCACGAGATCGAGGACAAGATAGATCCCCATCGCGATGAAGAAATAATAAAAGGGACGGTCGAGATCCGTCGCCATTTCCGCGGCGATGGAGCCCAAGGAGATGCCGATCACGTAATCCAGAAAAGAGAGCTGCGCGATCTGCTTCTTCCCCATGATCTTCGTGACGACGAAAAGATAAAGAAAGCCGATGACGGAAGAGACGACAACGTGTAAGATCGGATCCATATCGGGAAGTATGGACGAAAGACAGGCGGCTTAATCACGCTTGACAAGGCACCCCTTTCGGGGAATATAATATCATATCCGAGATATTATAAAAGGTGGGCTTATGAAAGCATATACGAAGCAAATGACCGACACTCTCCTCTCCTTCCTCGCCATCGACAGCGTGCAGGGCGAGCCGATCGAGGGCGCGCCTTTCGGGGCGGGCACGAGGGCTGCGCTGGACGCCTTTCTCTCGCTCGCCGCGTCTTTCGGCATGAAGACGAAGGACGTGGAGGGCTATTGCGGCTGGGCTGAGATCGGCGAAGGAGAGCTCCTCGGCATCCCCGTCCATCTCGACACCGTTCCTTTCGGCGAAGATTGGACGCATTCTCCTCTCGGCGAGCTGACGGAAGAAGAGGGCGAGACGAGGATCTTCGGCAGGGGCGCAGAAGACGATAAAGGTCCATTCGTAGCGGTGATCTACGCCTTGAAAGCCCTCCTCGACGAAGGCAAGAAGCCCAGACGGCGCGTGCGTATCATCGCAGGGCTGAATGAAGAGAGCGGCTGGAAATGTATCGAGCGATATCTCAAGACGGAGGAGATCCCCGCGATGAGCTTCTCCCCCGACGCGGATTTTCCCGTGATCTTTGCGGAAAAGGGGGTGCTCCACGTCCGCGCGACGATGAAGAAGCCGAAGGAGATCCTCTCCTTTTTCGGCGGCGAGCGCGTAAATATGGTGGCGGACAGAGCCACGCTGGAAGTCAAGGAGCTCTCGGACGCCGCTTTCTCGAAATGTTTAAAAGGCGGGATCAAAGTGAAATTCATCGAGGGCGGCTTCCGTCTCTCCGCGGAGGGCGTCTCCGCGCATGGTTCCACGCCGGAGAAAGGCGAAAACGCCATCTTGAAGATCCTTTACGCCGTGAAATCCACGAGCGAAGCGCTCGCCGATTTTTACGATTCCTTCTATGACACGGAGGGGAGAGGCGTGGGGCTTCATCTCGACGACGACATCTGCGGTAATCTCTCCTTAAACGTCGGGAAAGTGGAGACCACGGACGAGACCATCACCTTCTCTCTCGACATCCGTTATCCTATTTCAAATACGGAGGAGGAGATCCTCCGCGCCTTGCAAAATGCCCTCGGCGAAGAGACTGTACTCTCCGTACAGGGCAGACACCTTCCCCTTTATGTTTCCCCCGATTCCGAGCTTGTAAAGAGTCTGCTCAACGCTTATAATGAAGTGACGGGCGAAGCGGAAAAGCCCATCGCCATCGGCGGCGCCACCTACGCGCGCGCCTTCCCGAACGCCGTCGCTTTCGGTCCCGTCTTCCCCAAGGAAGAGAGCCGCATTCATCAAAAGGACGAAAGCATCTCCCTCAAAAATCTCCTGCTCTCCGCGGAGATCTATAAGCGCGCGCTCGAAAAATTGGCTTTCTGAAGCGCCGCTTTCAAAAGTCCGAATTGTCCTATTCTCTTTCGATCACTTTACGCGGGAAGCGTCGCGTGCTATAATGCTGCTATGCAGTTTGTAACGACGCTTATCACCGTGGCGATCATGCTCGCCTACGCCATCCCGGGCTTCATCTTCGTGAAGACCAAAGCCATCAAGCCGGATTCCATCGGCGCTTTCGCGCGCATTCTTCTTTTCGTCTGTCAGCCCGCCCTCATCCTCTATTCTTTAAACGCGGCGGATTTCTCCGCGGAGTTTATCCGTCAGATGGGGATCTTCTTCGGGCTTTGCACGGGGATGCAGATCCTCGTGATGGTCTCCTTGACCCTGATCTTGAAAAGTCGCTTCGACGACGTCAGAAACCGCATCTGCACCATTGCCTCTTCCCTCGCGAACGTAGGCTTTTTCGGCGTGCCGCTCATCGAGGCTGTCCTCCCCGGGCATCTTGAAGCCATCGCCTTCTCCACCGTCTTCTCCGTGAGCTTAAATCTCCTCTCTTGGACGCTCGCCGTGGGGATCATCACCTGGGACAGAAAGAAGATCAACGTGCGCAATATGATCGTGAATCCGACGACGGTCTCCCTTCTCGTCGCGCTTCCGCTCTTTTTCACGTCCACCAAGCTTCCCTCCGTCATCGCCCCCATTATAGAGCTTCTCGGCAGGATGACCACTCCGATGTGTATGCTCATCCTCGGCATGCGCCTCGCCACGGTGACGCCGAAGGATCTTTTCCTCAATCCGAGAGTCTATATCTCCACGGCGTTGAAAAATATCCTTTACCCTCTTCTCTCTTTTTTGATCATTTATTTCATCCCGCTCCCGACTTATATCAAAGTCACCTTCTTCCTCCTCGGCTGTTGTCCGAGCGCAAGCATGGTGCTGAATATGTCCGAGCTCGTGGGAGAAGGACAGACCCACGCCGCCTGCAGCGTGCTCATCAGCACCCTTTCCTGCATCGTGACCGTGCCGCTCCTCGCCCTGATGATCCCGTTGCTCGGTGCGGTTTGACGGCTTTACGACATAAAAAAAGATGGGCGGCGAAGTGCTTTGCTTCACCGCCCTTTTTCTCTTTCCGAAAGCTTACTGAATGGAGGACCACATATCCGCCACGGCTTTCTGTCCTTCCTTGCCGAAGTCTCTCATCACGCCGCAACGATCGAGGGTCGTCTCGCTCGGGAACATCGTCTCGAGGAACATCGCTCTCCATTCCGCGTCCACGCCCTTCAGCATTTCATTCTCGGGATCGTTATACTCCTCATAAAGCGCATCGTACGCCGCCGCAACGGGGCTCACCGCGCCCGCATAGACGCTGTTCTTCATCGCCGTATCTTTCAAGCAAAGGAACTTAAGGAAATAATTCGCCGCCTCGGTATTCACCGCGTACTTGCTGATGACGAAAGCGTCGATATAGACGTTTCCTCCCTCTTCGGGCACCACGTACCAAAGATTACGATTCCCCTCGTGCTCCTTGCCGTTCGCATCCTCGTAATTATTCATCACGTAGCCCGCGTCGCAGGACCACATCAACGCCACCGCGACGTCGCTCGAAGCAGACTTCTTGGAGGAAGCGCTACCCGCAGCCGCCATGTCGAATTTCACGTTATCCACGTCCCAGACGGCGCTGTCCGATTCGGTAAGCGGGAGCAAAGTCTCCTTCGCCTTCGCCACCGTGGCGGCGGAAGTATCCTCGAATACCGCCTGCACCGCCTCCTTCTTCGCCTTGCCTTCAAGATCTTTCAAAGAAGAAGCCGCATTATAAAGGCAGACGGAAGCATAAGCGTCGCGGATGGAGTCCTTGATAGAGCGATGCCCGTCGAATTCGTCGCCGTAAAGCGATTCCCAGCTCGTGATCTTCTTGTTCGTCTTAGTGATGTCATAGACGATGCCAAGGGTGCCGTACATATAGGGCACGGCGTATTCGAGGGTCGGATCGAAGGTCTTGGTCGTCTCAAGATATTGCTCTTTGAAAAGGCCGTCCGCCGCAATGTCGATCACCGTTTTATCGACTTTTTGTACGAGCTCGTTCTTCACGAGATACTCGATCATATAGTCGGAAGGACAAAGGAGATCATAATCCGCCTTTCTCACTTCCACCTGGCGCTGCACGGCTTCCACGCTGTCGAAGGTCTTGATCTTCACCTTGACGTTCTTCCCCGTCTGTTCGCTGTACCAAGCCTCGAATTCCTCGAAGATATCCTCGTCGATATACTCGCCGGGCATATAAAGCTTCAAGACTTCCTCACGCGGCGTACAGGCGATGAGCGCGGCGGAAAGCGCCGCGATCATGGTGATGATGAGCAACACACTTATGATTTTTTTCATTTTGTTTCTCCTTTCTTTCGTTTCTTATATGAAGGCATTATGCCTTTTTTGCTTGTTCTTTCGCTTTCTTATTCTTCACCACGTTATACACGATGAGGGCGGTGAGCACCACGATGAAGATAATGGTGGAGAGGGCGCGCATTTCCACGGGGATGCCCTTCTTGCGCATGCCGGCGTATACGAAGGTGGAGATGGTCTCCACGTCCGCGCCGTTGATATTCGTGACCACGAAGTCATCCAATGAAAGGGTGAAAGCGAGCGCAAAGCCGGACACCATTGCCCCCGCGAGCTGGGGAAGCATCACGGTGAAGAGGCTCCTCATCGGTCCCGCGCCGAGATCCATGCTTGCTTCGAGCAGATTCGGATTCAATTGCTGCAGGCGCGGCGTAACCGTCAAGATGACGTAGGGCGTGGTGATGACAGTATGCGTAAGGATGAGCCAAACGATGCCGAAATTCACGGGGATCATCACCGTATCGCGCAAGAATATGATGAGAAGGAAAAAGCCCATCGCCGTCACGATCTCCGCATTCACGACGGTGATCTGCGAAGCGGTGTCCACCGCGGATTTTATCTTTTTCCGCATATAATGAATGCCGATGGACGCCGTGGTGCCGAGGATCGTTGCGAGCGCGGCGGAAGAGAGCCCGATCACAAGGGTATTTCTGAGCGCCACGAGGATATCGGAATTTTCCACGAGCCTCGCATAGAGGCGGAACGTGAATTCGCCATACTCCCCTCCCACGGACTGCGAAGCCGAGAAAGAATAGACGATGATCATGACAAGGGGCAAATAGATCGCCGCCAGCACGAGGAGGAGGATCGCCCATCTTGCGATAAGATACATTCTCGAAGAGGTCTTATTCATCATGCCTTCCCTCCTTTCGGCGCCTTAGTGACTCTGCGAGAGAGAAGATTGCCCAAGAACATCACGAGAAGCACGATGAGAAGCAGCACGAAGGAGAGCGCGGAGCCATAGCCGTAATCGCCGTAATTCACGTTCTCGAAGAGGCTCGCGATCGCCGCGCCGATGACCGTCGTATTCATATTGCCCATCGTCTTCGTGATGGCGTAAGAGCTGAAGATGGGCATAAACATCATGCTGACCCCGCTGATGACGCCGGGAAGAGAGAGCGGCAAGGTCACCTTAAAGAAAGTCTGCACGGGATTTGCCCCGAGATCCCTCGACGCTTCGACATAGCTCTTATCCATATTGACGAGCACGGTGTAGATGGGGAGAAGCATATAGGGGAAGAAATCATAGACCATGCCAATGATGACCGCCGCGAAGCCCTTGCCGATGCCGATCACGGAGAGCAGAGACTGCAAAGCGAAGATACGGAGCATAAAATTGATCCACATCGGGATCACGAAAAGAAGAGCGAGGATCGCCATCTTATTGAAAGGCTGTGAAGCGAGCACGAACGCCACCGTATACGCGATGACGAGGCAGATCGCCGTGGAGAGCGCCGCGATGCCGACGGTCTTCCCAAGCTGACGGAGCGACTCCGGCTCCGTGAAGACCTGACGGAAATTTTGCAGCGTAAACCCGCCGTCCGCCCCGCGGAAGGCATAGACCAGCACCAAGATGAGCGGCACGATGACAAAGACCAGCGTCACCGCAAGGTACGGGAATGCAAATGCCGTCGGGCGGAAAACCTTCGCCTTCTTCGTCATTCCGCCGCCTCCTCATCCGCCTCGGGCAGATATTTCTCGAGGCGCACTTTCGCGCCGTCGATGCGAATGCCCACGCGATCGTCCATATCCCATTCATCCGCCGTGTCGATATAAAAATCCTCGTCGGTGTCGGTATAGACCTGCACTTGATAATACGTGCCTTTATAAATGCTCTGCGTCACAGAGGCGCAGATCACGCCGTCCGATTCGTCATCCGTAAGCTCCACCGCGTCGAAGGGAACGTAAACGATGACCTCGTCGCCCGTCTCGAAGCCATCCGTCGGGATGGAGAAATCACCGCCGCAGAAAGAGACGACGCCCTCATCCGTCACGCTGCCGATGTATTTATTGATGGTGAGGATCTTCTTCATGATATGGATGCTGTCGGGCACGATCTCCAAGGAAACCTCCGCGCCGGGGCGATACTCGATCTGCGACTGCACGGTGAATTCATAATCCGAAGCGAGCACGATCATCTCGTAATACGTGCCCTTGAAAACGGTGGTCAGGACCTTGCCGTCAAAATGTCCTTTGCCCGCGCCCTCTTTGATGACGATGTCCTCGGGGCGGATCACGACGTCCACTTTCTCATTCTTCTCGAATCCCTTGTCCACGCAGGGAAGGGTCTTGCCGAGGAAAGCGATGCTGTAATCTTTTTCCATCACGCCGGAGAGAAGATTCGACTCGCCGATAAAGTCCGCCACGAAAGCATTCTTCGGCTCGTCATAGATTTTTTTCGGACGGTCGATCTGCTGGATGATCCCGTCATTCATCACGACCACCATATCACTCATCGTGAGCGCCTCTTCCTGATCATGCGTCACGAAGATAAAGGTGATGCCGAGATCTTCGTGCATCTTTTTCAGCTCGATCTGCATCTCCTTGCGCATCTTGAGATCCAAGGCGCCGAGCGGCTCGTCAAGGAGGAGGACTTTGGGCTCGCAGACGATGGCGCGGGCGATGGCGACGCGCTGTTGCTGTCCGCCCGAAAGAGAATTCACGTCACGATGACCGTAATCCTCGAGACCCACGAGCTTCAAAGCGCGATTCACCTTCTTCTCGATCTCTTCGCTCGTAAACTTGCGATAACCTTTTTTCGCCGTGGGATCGGCGATCTTCCGAAGCTTCAGTCCGAAGGCAACGTTCTTAAAGACATTGAGATGCGGGAAAAGCGCGTATTTTTGGAAAACGGTATTCACGGGGCGCTTGAAAGGCGGAATGCTCGTAATGGGCACGCCCTCGATATAGATCTCTCCTTCCGTCGGCGTCTCGAAACCCGCAATGAGGCGGAGAAGCGTCGTCTTGCCGCAACCGCTGGGACCGAGAAGGGTGACGAACTGCCCGCGCTTGATGCCGAGACTGAGGTCGTCGAGGACGGTCACGCCGTCGAAGACTTTCGTGATCCCTTTGATCTCGATGATATTCTCGCTCTTCTTCTGAGAAGAAGAAAAGGCTGGCGCCTCGGCAGCCGCTTTCTTGCCTGCAAATAATCCTTTCACTTTCTCTATGAGGTTCATCTTCTTCATTCCTTATCAAAAGTTGGGCGGGCAGGAGATCCAAAGGACCGTCGCCTTCTTGTCCGTCATATTCTCGATCGAATGCTTCTTATCCGCTTTGTAATAAAAGGTCTCCCCTTTTTCCACCGTGAAGGTGCGGCGTCCGACAGTCAGCTTGATCTTTCCCGCCACGACATAACCGAATTCTTCCCCTTCATGGGGCATATCCGTCTCTTTCGCCCCTTTCTCCAAGAGGTCCAAGAGAATGGGCTCCATCGCGTTTTTCTGCGCGGAGGGCACGAGCCAGGTGGTCAAACTGTCGCCGTAATCCTTGGAAAAATAATCCTCTTCGTGGAAGACGAGGGGCTCCACGTCTTCATTCTGAAAGAACTCTCCGAGATTACTCCCCAAGACCACGAGGATGTCATTCAACGTCTCGATGGAAGGATTCGCAAGATCATTCTCCAGCTGACTGATGAAGCCTTTCGTCAGCTCGCAACGATCCGCAAGCTCCTCCTGCGTGAGGTTATTTTTGAGTCTGAGCGCTTTGATCTTGACCCCGATCTCCATATCCGCGCCTCCTTTTTCTTTTGTTTCGTAAAAATAAACTTCCCGTTTGCGAGCCCTAACCGCACTAAATCCAAAGTTTATTTTCTCTAAACAAATGCAATTATATATAATACCTACGGTATTGTCAAACGTTTTACGTATAATTTCATCCGTGAAATCATTTGTCAGGCTACAATAATCGACGAGAAGAATACAGGAGATGCGGCGCGATGAAAAATACCCGCAGGCGCGTACTTTTTAAAGCAACATACGGTGACTTCGGAGAAAGCGGCTGAGATGAGGCTCGTTACATATAAAACGGAGGGCGTCGCTGAGCGCGGAGAGTGGTGCTTAGGCGCGGCGCGATGAAAAATACCCGCAGGCGCGTACTCCTTGTACGTAACTGCGGGTATTTAAGTCGGAACAAAGCATAAGCGCCGCTATACGCGCTCAGCGACGCCCTCCGAAGCCGCCTCCGGAGAACCCTCCCCCACCTCCGTGGAATCCACCGCCTCCGCCATGGAAGCCGCCGCCGACCATGCCGCCGAGACCTTTTGCGATCCGACCCGCGCGAAGCGCTCTTTCCGCCGCATTTGCCGAGCGCAGGACGTTCGAGATATTCCCGACGAAATTCAGCCCCGACATCACGCGGAAAGACGGCGAGAAGAAATAAAGGATGAAGAGCCCGTCCATATTGTCAAAGGAACGCGCGCTCATCGTCTTAAACTCGGGGTAAGCGATCTCGAGCTGTTTCGCCACCTTATCCGCGATGCCCATCGCCGTGGCGAAGACCATATAATCCTCCCAAAGCACGAGCTCGGGGATCTCATGATCCTCCATCATCGAGAATTCCTGCATATATTTCCCGAGGGCATGGAGCTTATCATACTCTTTCTGCCCCGTCACGGTGAGGGGAGGCTTGATCTTATGCAAGAAGAAATAAGAGACCAATCCGCCTAGGATGAGTCCTACGCCGAAGACCGTCATGCCCTGCCCGAAGAAGAAATTCGCAAAGCCGGAAAGGACGATGACCGCCACACCGGAGACCACGCAACCCGTCACGAAGCGTTTCACTTTTTCAAGCACTTGGTTTTTCTTGGGATACGCCCCTTCGCGCTTGGACTTATTCATAATGGCTTCTCTGTATTTTTGCACCATTCGGATCATCTTTCCCGGATTGTTCTTTCCGAAAGCCTCGAATTGTTTCATCGTGAAAGACTCGCCGAGGGGTTTTACGGCAAGGAGCATCTCGATGACGTACTTCTGATGCGTGGGGATCTCGTCATCCTCGTCCTTTTTGAGGACGGTAACCACTGCGCTCTTCGCCTTCTCGTCGGGGACGATGGAGATATACTGCTTGCGCACGAGCTCAAGCATCGTAGCGGAGATGCTCTCGTCGATATAATTCTCGGACGAATAATAGAAATACATCGGGGAGACCTCGCCTCCCGTATACCCTTCGGGTATATCCCGATAATAAATGGGAGCGTCGGGGAGCGCCAAAGGTCTGCTCTTTTGCTTAAAGACGAAGATCATCGCGACGCCGAAAAGCAGTGCGACCGCGCCTAAAACATAATCCGCGATGGTCACGGCGAGACGGATCTTTTCCTCTCGCTCGTAAGCCTCCTGCCATTCCGTCTCTTCCCGCTCGATGTCCACGGAGGTCAGCGTGGGATCCACGGAAGAAAGCGTGTAATGCGATTTATCGAGGAGGATCCTGCTCTCGACATACTCTCCCGCCTTGATATCCTCCGCATGGATGATAATGGACTTATCGTCATCCGCGACAGCCCACGCGCCAACGGCATTCTGCGAGACGTGGAGCCAAGCTTTGAGCGAGGGTTCCGCCTCGGGGAAATGCAGCGTCACGTTCATTCCTTTTACGTCCATCCCGTTGATCTCGGAAAGGTATTTATGATAAAAGATCGCCGCATCCGCGCCGCCCGTGAGATAATCCTTGACCTCATAGGTATATTCAAAAGTATGGCGACCCGAAACGAATTCCGGCAAAATGAAGCCGAGCTCCAGTCCGCTGTCTCCGTAATTGAAATAAGCGAGGGTCTTGCCCTTATACTCTCTTTTCCAATCCTCGGAAGGGCGCGAGTCAAGGTCGAGCGGCATAGAGGAAAACTCCACGGCTCTGCCATCCATGCGAAAAGAGGAAGGATCGATGACAGCATTCGCATAGATGCGCTTATCGTCGATCACGCGATAAAAATTCCACCAAGTCGTATCCTGCGAGGTGAAGACCGCTTCGGACTTTTCCGTCACGACCAGCGTCCCATCCTTCTCCAAAGTCATATCGACATTGAAAGTCTGCAGATAGATCTCCGAGGCGAAGAGGTCACACGCCGTCAAAGAGAGCGTCAGGATCGCCATGAGGAGCAAACACAATATAAGGCAAGCCGCGACGGACTTGCCTTTCTTTGTCTTATAAGGAAGATTCATCAGAATTTTACCTGCGGAACGTTCTCGCGAACAGAAGCCTCCACCTCGAAGAATTTCTCTTCTCGAAATTTAAAAAGGGATGCGATGATATTCGAGGGGAATTTCTTCACGAGGACATTATATTTCTGCACGGTGTCATTATAGAACTGACGCGCGAAAGCCACTTTATTCTCGATCTCGGTGAGCTCGGCTTGGAGTTTGAGGAAATTCTCATTCGCTTTGAGCTCGGGATATTTCTCCATTGTGACGAGGAGCCTGCCAAGCGCGCCGGAGAGCCCTTTATTCGCTTCGATGGCGTCTTCCGTCGTCGTCGCGGCGCTCACTCTGCTGCGCCACATCGTGACATTCTCCAAAGTCTCTTTCTCATGCGCGGCATAGCCTTTCACCGTCTCCACAAGATTCGGAATAAGGTCGAAACGGCGACGAAGGTGGACGTCGATCTGAGACCAACCGTTCTTCACCTTTTCCCTGCCGAGCACGAGATCATTATACGTTTTGATAATCGCACGAATGATCAGCACCAAGACGACGAATGCCGCCACGCCGATCAAAAGCCAACCCCACCATTGCATAGTTCAACACCTCTTTTCATTATTCGCGCAGAGAATGCCTGCGTTATTTTTTATTGTAGCACGCGGGCGCGCGCTTGTCAAGGAAGCGAAGACGGCTCTTTCTCCTGCGCCTCATCGGGCGACCCTAAGCGCTCGGGCGCACCTTCCTCGAGGAGAGGACCCTCTTCTTTCGCGGGAAGATTTTCCGCTTCATCGGAAGGGAGCGTACTCTGCCCCGCCTGCGCCTTCATCGGGACAAGGAGCACGACGTCTTTCTTTGTCGGCTTCTTGAAGTATTGACGCGCAAGCGAACGCATCAAACGATAAAGCGGGTACAATAATACGGATAAAATAATGGCGTTGGAGACGATATGCGTGATGAAATAAGGAATGCCCGTGCCGTAGCGCAGAATGAAACACTTTGCAAATCCGATATTTCTGAAATTGCTGAGAAGCAGGACTTCGAGCACCGTGGTCTGCACGCCGAAAAGCCCCGTTAAAAGGACGGCGATGATGACGGCGAACAAAGGCGCCCACTTCCCTTTGAGAAAAGAGACTGAGAGCACGAGCGCGGGCCAATGGATGAGATACATAAAGATCCATATATGCGCGCCCCAAATGAAGACCTCGGTGGCGATAAAAGTAAAAGTGGCGATGAGCACCCTGCTCCGCGGCAGCGTCAAGGCATAGACCGTCAGAAGAAGGGTCACCACTTCAACGTTCGCTATAAATGATAAAGCCATCTTACCCGCGGTTAAGGTCGCGGACAAGATGGCGATAAGACAGACGTCTCTTGCTTTCATCAATAAGGCATCGGAGGATTAAAAACAAACAGATAGCGTTTTCCTTCTCTCAGGGGAACGGACGAAATACCTACATTCGTCATATAATACGTCTTTCCGTTATACTCATAAGTCAAAGACGCTTCATTTGCGACAGACTCATCAGTAAGATCATCGGTAAAGACGCCCCACCAATCCATTCCTTCCGCTGCTTTTCCATTTACGGAAGTGATATACAAGCCATACTGACTTTCACTCGCTTCATACGTAAAAAGTCCTTTCTCTTTCAAGACGTCCATATATGCCGGAAGAAATTTTCCTTCATAATCAGGCATTACGGTCGCATCGAGCGTAATAAGGACTTCTGTTGCCGATTCTTGCTGTGTGCCACCGCCTAAAGCCGGCTCGCCCTCGGAAGGAGTGTTTTTGTTAGTACACGCCACGGCGCCCATCACGGATGCGATAACAAGCATCAACACAAAGACTGTAAGTAAAACTCTTTTCGTAATTTTCATTTCAAATTACCCTCCCTAAAAATATATTCTTACTGCAGCATTAGGACTTCGGAACCTTAACTTCTTCCGTCACCTCTGTGGGGGCAGCGTCGGACTTACACCGACTTTCCTGCAGAAAGTTTCTTCTTGATGAAAGGGCGCGTTTCCGCGCCCCTCTTTATGCTTTTCTCAAGGGGAAAAGTCCCTTGCGGATCTTACAGACCTCTCTTGATATAAGAAGTATGCAAGATATGATGCGCCTTATGGCTGTTCGGCTCGCCGAGATACTCTTCGTAGACCGCTTTGATGGCGGGATTCTCGTGAGACTTGCGGATCGGCATCTCTTTATCCAGCTTATAAATGCTTGCCGCGCGGGTGGACTTGATGTCGACATTATTTCTCTCGTCCGCCGTACGGATGGGCTGACCGCCGCCATTCACGCAACCGCCGGGGCAGCTCATGATCTCGATGAAATGATAGGGGCTCGTGCCCGCCTTGATCTGATCCAAAAGGACGCGTGCATTCGCAAGACCGGAAGCAACGGCCACCTTCACTTTGATGCCCGCCACATCATACTCGGCTTCCTTGATGCCCTTCGTGCCGCGCACTTCCGTGAAATCCACGGAGGGAAGCTCTTTTCCGGTGAGTTTCTCCGCTACGGTACGAAGCGCCGCTTCCATCACGCCGCCCGTCACGCCGAAGATCACTGCCGCGCCCGTCGAGATGCCGAGAGGATCGTCAAACTTCTCGGAGGGAAGCTCATTGAACATAATGCCCATTCTCTTGATCATCTTCGCAAGCTCGCGCGTGGTCAAGACGGCGTCGATATCGGGAATGCCCTCGCCCGCCGCATTCTGGTCGGGACGGGTCTTCTCGAATTTCTTCGCGGTACAAGGCATCACGGAGACCACGTAAATGTCTTTCGGATCCTTGCCGATCTTCTCCGCGTAATAGGTCTTGATGATCGCGCCGAACATCTGTTGCGGCGACTTACAGGTGGAGAGATGCGCAAGCTGATCCGGGAAGTTATGCTCGATAAACTTGATCCAAGCGGGAGAGCAGGACGTGATCATCGGGAGCACGCCGCCATTCTGCACGCGGCTTATAAACTCCGCGCCCTCTTCCATAATGGTGAGGTCCGCCGCGAAGTCCACGTCGAAGACGTTATCGAAGCCCATTCTGCGGAGCGCCGCCGCCATCTTGCCTTCCACTTCCGTGCCGATGGGGCTATTGAATTCCTCGCCGAGGCCCACTCTGACAGAGGGAGCCGTGCCCACGATGACGTACTTATTCGGATCCGCGAGCGCGGCAAGCACGTTATCGATCTCGGACTTCTCGGTGAGAGCGCCCGTCGGGCAGACGGTGATACACTGTCCGCAGCCTACGCAGGCGACGGAAGAAAGCGGATTCTCAAAAGCGCAAGCGATATGCGTATCGAAGCCGCGGGCATTCGCGCCGATGACCGCCACGGACTGATATTCCTTACAAGCGGCGACGCAACGACGGCAGAGGATACACTTATCATTGTCGCGCACGAGATACGGCGTGGTGTCGTCCACGGGATACGAGGACTGCGCGCCCTTGTATTTATTCTCGTCGCAACCATATTCGAGGGAGAGGCTTTGCAATTCGCAGCTCTTGTTTCTCACGCAGCTCAAACATTCTTTCTTATGGTCGGAGAGAAGGAGCTCCAAGGTGGTCTTGCGGCTCTTCATCACTCTCTCGGAATTCGTGATGACTTCCATTCCCTCGCTCACGGGGAATACACAAGCCGCCACGAGGGATCTCGCGCCCTTCACTTCCACCACGCCGACGCGGCAAGCGCCGATGGCGTTGATATCTTTCAGATAGCATAGCGTGGGGATCTTGATGCCCGCCTGACGCGCGGCTTGAAGGATGGTATAGCCTTCGGGGACGGTGACATTCATTCCGTTGATCTTTAAGTTTATCATCTTCGTTTCCATAGCTATCTCCTCCCTTATTCCTTAATGATCGCCTTGAACTTACAAGTGGACATACACGCGCCGCACTTCACGCACTTCGCGGGATCGATCTCCATCGCGGCGAGTTTCTTACCGGGCGCGATATAATCCGTGCGCGAGATGGCGTTTGCGGGGCACTGTCTCTGACACATTCCGCAGCCGATACAGTTATCTTTGATGATTTTATACTGCAAACGGCTCTTACATACGCCCGCGGGACATTTCTTATCCACGATATGCGCGATGTACTCGTCGCTGAAATAGCGGAGCGTGGAGAGCACAGGGTTCGGCGCAGTCTGTCCGAGACCGCAGAGCGAATTATCTTTGATATAATAGCAGAGCTTCTCCATGTCGTCGAGATCTTGGAGCGTCGCTTTGCCCGACGTGATCTTGTCGAGGTACTCGAGAAGTCTCTTATTTCCGATACGGCAGGGCGTACACTTGCCGCAGCTCTCGTCCACCGTGAAGGTGAGGAAGAACTTCGCGATATCCACCATACAGTTATCCTCGTCCATGACGATCATACCGCCGGAGCCCATCATGGAGCCGATGGAAATGAGGTTATCATAGTCAATGGGGATGTCGAAATGCTCCGCGGGGATACAGCCGCCCGAAGGACCGCCCGTCTGTGCCGCCTTGAATTTCTTCCCATTCGGGACGCCGCCGCCGATGTCTTCGATGACTTCGCGAAGCGTGGTGCCCATCGGGATTTCCACAAGACCGGTATTCACGATCTTGCCTCCGAGCGCGAAGACTTTCGTACCGCTGCTCTTCTCGGTGCCCATGGACTTAAACCAATCTGCGCCCTTCAAAATGATCTGTGCGATATTCGCATAAGTCTCGACGTTATTGAGCACGGTCGGCTTGCCGAAAAGACCTTTATTCGCGGGGAACGGAGGACGGACGCGCGGCTCACCGCGGTTTCCTTCGATGCTCGTCATAAGAGCGGTCTCTTCGCCGCAGACGAAAGCGCCTGCGCCGAGCCTGATCTCAAGATCAAAATTAAAGCCCGTGCCGAGGATATTCTTGCCGAGGAGCCCATATTCTTTCGCTTGGTCGATGGCGATCTGAAGCCTTCTGACCGCGATGGGGTACTCCGCGCGAACGTAAACATAGCCCTGCTGCGCGCCGATGGCGTACGCGGCGATCGCCATCGCCTCGATGACGGCATGCGGATCACCTTCCAAGACAGAACGATCCATAAATGCGCCCGGGTCACCTTCGTCGGCGTTACAAGCAACGTATTTCACATCGCCCACGGCGTTCTTCGTGAACTGCCATTTTCTGCCCGTCGGGAAGCCTGCGCCGCCTCTGCCGCGGAGCCCGGAAGCCAAGACCACGTCAATGACTTCCTGCGGTTGCATGGAGGTGAGCACCTTGATGAGCGCCTGATAGCCGTCCATCGCGATGTATTCATCGATATTCTCGGGGTCGATCACGCCGCAGTTACGGAGGACGACACGCGTCTGCTTCTTATAGAAATTCGTCTCGGAAAGAGCCTTGACCGTCTTGCCCGTCGCCTTCTCCTTATAAAGAAGACGCTCCACGAGCCTGCCCTTCACGAGGTGCTCGGAAACGATCTCGGGGACGTCCTCCACCTTCACGCCGCTGTAGAAAGCGCCTTCGGGATAGATGATGACCACGGGACCTACGGCACAGAGACCGAAGCAGCCCGTCTGCACGGTCTGGACATCGGCGGTAAGAGCATTCTTTTGAAGCTCTTCGTTAAATGCCTTTAAGATATTCGCGCTGTTATTGGAATGACAGCCGGTACCACCGCAAACCAAAATATGACTTCTGTACATACCTTCCTCCTTGCCTTACTTGGTGACGTAAGCCGTCACGACGTTGCCGCCCAAGATGTGTTTTTCCACGATCTCTTTTACTTTCTCTTTCGTGAGCCCTGCATAGACGACGGGCGCGGCGCCGGGAAGCACCACCTCCGCCATCGGCTCTTTATCGCAATCGCCCAAGCAACCGGAACGGGAGATCCTGACATTCTTGATCACGCGGGAAGAGATCTCGTCCACGAAGGCATTGAAGACTTCCACCGCACCCGCTTGGATGCCGCAAGTGCCCATGCCGACGAATACGTGCGTCTCGCCCTCCTTCGCATTGTCGCGAATGAGGACTTTCGATCTCATTTGCTCTCTGATTGCATTGATATCTGCGATGCTTTTCATTCTTTCTTTCCTCCAAATAGATTTGTTAGAGCATAGTTGACGTCCTTACGGACTTTCACCATCGTTTGTATGTCGGCGGGGTCACCGTATTTCTCCCCGATCAGGCGGGAATCGAAGCAGAACTCTCCGCGAGGAGATACAGCCGAAAGTGTGATCGCGGTGATCCTCATCTCCTGCCAAAAGACGATGAGCGCGTCTCCGACATTCCCGATCTGCATCGAGCGGAAGGCGGCGCATACGTGCGTACCGCGCTCGTCCGAGCCGTATTGAAGGTCATCCGCCGCTTCTTTCAAAAGCCGAAGCCCGTTTCCGCGCGGCGTTTTCTCCCCCGCAAGTGCTTTCACGACGTCCTCTTCTTTGATCCCGACGCCGTCATCCGACACGCAAAGCGTGACGGAGCCATCCGCCTCCTCGGTCAACATCACGAGGATATGCTTGGCAAGCGCTTCGAAGCTATTCGTGACCAAATCGACGATATGTTTGCTGACTTCCATGGTTCTCCGCGCGCGCGTGAGCACGCTCAAAATAAATTTTAGCACATTCCTTCTCTTTTGGCAATATAATAACTATAAATAAATTAAAGAATATCGGACAAAATCTTCCTTTTTCAGACAAGAAGTCTCTCGGTCCTCCCCTTTCCCGAAGGTCACATCCCAAAGGTCTCCCGCACCCCGTTTTCATAAAAAGAAGCCCGCCGCGCAGCGCTCTGCGTGACGGGCTTCCTCCTTGATCGATCATTTTTCGGAGGCATTCTTCTTTGCGGAAGAGGGCTTCTTGGTGCTCGGCGCTTTTTTCGCCGTTGAGGCGCTCTTTGCGGCAGGCGCTTTTCTCGGCGCTTTCGCCGTCTTCTCGCCGGATGCCTTCCGCAGCGTTTTTTCTTCTTTCGCCTCGGGCGCGGACGTCTCGCTCTTTTCTTCCGCTTTCGCAAGAGGCGCCTCTGCGGGCGATTCTTCCTCCTTGGCAGCGAGCGTTTCCGTCTCGATCGCTCCGCCTTCCGCCTTTTCTTCGGCGACCCTTTCTTCTTGATTCTTTTCGGGAGCGGGCGTCGGCGCTTCTTCGAGGACAGAGGCTTTCATCTCTTCTTTCGGCGTGATGGCGGGCGCCGTTTCGGGGAATATCTTCAAATCATCGAAAGTGTATTCGAAATGCAGCATCAAAAAGAACATCGCGAAGGGAAGCGTAAGGTACTTATAGATCACCCCGAAATAATTATTCCAGCCCGCTTTTCCCCTCGCAAGAAGCGCAATACGGAGCGAGAACGTGACAAGACACAAGACCAAACAGCCCAAAAAGACAAAGAGGATTGTCTTCTTGAAATCCTGCCTGTTTTTCGTGATCGCCAAAAGCGCAAAGACCGCCAAAACGCCGAAAGCGCAAGCGATCAAAAGCTCGAAGACGCCCGTCGAGATCACCAAGCCGCCTTTCCCGTTTCCGAGAGCGATGCTTTCTTCAAGATAACGAATGATCGTATAGAGGATCCAAAAGGTGAAGATGGGGCGGAAAGCGCCTTTCGCCACGTCATTCTTTCCGACGCAAAGCAAAACCGGAAGCACGACCCAAAGCGCGACCTCCGCGAGCATCAGAAAAAGATTCCCCATCACGGGAAGAAACGCATTTCCGAAAGCCCCCACGTGATACAGCAAACAGAAAATGCTCGTCGCAAACAATGCGTAGACGGCGCCTTCTTTGGAATATCTTTTCATCGCGGCAAAAATATCATTCATAATGATCTCCTTCCTTGTTAAGTTATTATATACGAGGAAAATAAAACTGTCAACCTTTGCTTACTTTTTCCTTTCGACATTCGGCGAGAAGTCTTGGAGAAAAAGGGCGAATTCTCCCTTGCCGAGGAGATGAAAAAAGGCTCCATATCGCTATGGAGCCTTCTTTTGTAACGACGTTTTACGCGTTGTACTTCGCGATGATGCCCGCCACGTCTTTCGTGGTGATCTTGCCGTACACTTCGTCATTGACACTGAGCACGGGCGCAAGGCCGCAACAGCCGATACAGCGCGTCTCGAGAAGCGAGAACTTCCTATCGGGCGTGCATTCGTCATTCTCGATCTTCAGAATGTTCTTGACCTCATTGATGATGTCGCCGGAGCCCTTGACATAGCAAGCCGTTCCGAGGCAGACCGAGATCTGATACTTCCCGCGGGGATTCAAGGTAAACTGCGAATAGAACGTGGAAACGCCAAAGACTTTCTCAAGGGGCACGCCGAGCTCTTCCGCCACGATGGTTTGCACCTCCACCGGAAGATAGCCGTATACGCCCTGCGCCGCCTGCAATGCCGGCATCAAAGCGCCCGGAAGCTTCTTGATCTCGGCGAGCTTCGCGCGAAGCTCTTTTTCCTGTTCCGCTGTGCCTTGGAACGGCACGGTCGTGAGTTTGATCTTACCCATAAGTCCCTCCTATCGTTTGTCGAAAGATTCGGAAAGCGAATTACGCATCCACCTTGCTCATATAAGAGATGAGGTCGACGACTTTATTGCTGTAACCCCCCTCATTGTCGTACCAGGACACGAGCTTGACGAAATTGCTGTTCAGGGAG
>JAGCXI010000073.1 GCA_017961365.1 Clostridia bacterium | reverse complement strand
TTCAGGGTCTTGCCGAGCTCCACCACCTTGATGACGCTTCTGCCGCTGAGCACGACTCTCCTGCCATTTGCCGCCGCGATGTCGAGGATCTGCTGGATCCTATGCAAATTCGAAGCGAAGGTCGCCACAATGATCCTTCTGCCGACATGGGCTGCAAAGATCCTCGAGATACTCTCTCCTACCTTCCTTTCGCTGATCGTATGCCCGGGGCGCTCCGCATTCGTGGAATCGGAAAGCATAAGCTTCACGCCCTTTCTGCCGAGCTCTGCCAAGGCATAAAAATCCATCTGCTCATTATCGATCGGCGTATGATCGATCTTGAAATCTCCCGTATGGAAGATCACCCCTTGCGGCGTATCGATGGAGAGCGCGAGGGCGCCCGCGATGGAATGACACACCTTATAAAACTTGATCTTGAAACAATCGATGGAGATCTCCGAGCCGCTCGAGACCGTCTTCATCTTGGCTTTCAGCCCGAATTCTTCGATCTTGGCGCGAATGAGCCCCAAGGTAAGGGTGCTGCCGAAGATGACGGGGGTGTCGATGACCTGCAAAAGATACGGGATGGCGCCGATATGGTCCTCATGCCCGTGCGTGCAAATCACCGCTTTGACTTTCTCTTTATTCTCCACCAAATACGAAAAATCGGGAATGACGACATCCACGCCGAGCATCTCTTCCGAAGGGAACGTGAGCCCCGCATCGATCACGATGATGCTGTCACCGTATTCGATCACGGTCATATTCTTACCGATCTCGCCTACGCCGCCCAAAAAACCTATTTTTAATTTTTTAGCCATAATACTCCTATATTTGATACGCGCCAAGCGCGCCAAGCCATTATATTTTTAATCTATTATACCTAAATTATAAATAGCAGTCAAGCCGTTACGCGCCCATATCAAGGTGTATCTTGACGAAAAAGCACGGGGAAAGCAATGTATAATCCCGCTCCGAAAACGCATACTACAAAAAGAAGGAGAGCCTATGAACGCTGTAATTATGGCGGGCGGAAAAGGCACGCGACTTGCCCCTTTGACGGATCACGCGCCCAAGCCCTTGATGCCCATCATCGACAAACCGATACTTCAATATATCATCGAGCTCTTGAAACGACACGGGATCTACGACATTTCCGTCACGCTGGGATATATGGCAAATGAAATTATCCAAGCCTTCGGCGACGGACGGGACCTCGGCGTCAAGCTTCATTATTTCGTGGAAAAAGAACCGCTCGGCACGGCAGGCGGCGTAAAAGTTGCGGCGGAAGGCTTTAAGGACGACTTTCTCGTGATCTCGGGAGACGCCTTCACGGATTTCGACCTCTCCTCCCTCATTCGCTTTCACAAAAAACACGGAAAAGCGGTGAGCATCGCCGCGACGCACGTGGACGAGCCCTCCGCTTTCGGCGTGATGCTTCTCAATGCGGCGGGGAAAGTGCGTTCTTTCATCGAAAAACCCAAAGAACCCTTGAGCCATATCGCCTCGACCGGCATCTACGTGATGAAGAGCGAAATCTTAAAAAAGATCCCTTCCGGATTTCAAGACTTCGCAAGGGACATTTTCCCTAAGATTCCCGGACAGATCTACGCCAAAATAATGGAGGGATATTGGTCGGATATCGGCACGCTTATTTCTTATTACGACACCAATCGCCACGTTGCGGAGGAGCTCTTTTCCTCCTCGCGAAGATAAGACGCCGGATCTTTTCGGATCGGCGTCTCTCGGCGAAACACTTACATATTTATAAAATTTTCGGCGCTTTTTCGAGATTCGGTAAAATAAATAATATTTTATAGTTAAAATATTTTGGCGTTTAGTTGCCTTTTATAATAGAATGCGTTACAATAATCGCGAATAAATATACTTCAAGGAGTTCTATTATGAGAGTTTACAATTTTTCCGCAGGTCCTTCCATGCTTTTCGAAGACGTTTTGAAAGAAGCGCAGAGCTCTTTTCTTGACTATGAAGGCAGCGGAATGAGCGTAACCGAGATGAGCCACCGCGCGAAAGTGTACGACGGCATTCATAACGAATGTCTCGCCCTTTTCACGGAGCTGATGAAAGTGCCCGAGGATTATCAGGTGCTCTTATTGCAAGGCGGCGCAAGCCAGCAATTCGACGCCATCCCCTTGAATCTTCTCACGAACGGAAAGGCGGACTACGTCGTCACGGGAAACTTCGCGAATCTCGCTTACAAACAGGCGAAAAAATACGGCGATATCCGTCTTGCCGCTTCCAGCGAGGACAAGACCTATACCTATATCCCCAAAGTCACAAAGGAGTCTTTCCGCAAAGACGCGAGCTACGTCCACATCACGAGCAATAACACCATTTTCGGCACGAGATGGAAGGAATTCCCCGAGACCGATGCTCCCCTCGTTGCGGACGTCAGCAGCGAGATCCTCAGCCGTGATATCGACGTCTCAAAATTCGGAGTCCTATATGCGGGGGCGCAGAAGAATATCAGTGCAGCCGGTCTGACGGTGGTCATCGTTCGCAAGGACCTCATCGGTCATGAGCTCCCCATCTGCCCCACGATGCTCGCTTATAAGACGCAGGCGGACAAGAACAGCCTTTACAATACCCCGCCGGCATTCAGCATCTACATCGCGATGCTTACCCTTCGCCATCTGAAGAAGATGGGCGGCATCGCCGCGATCAATAAAATCAACGAAGAGAAAGCCGCTATGCTCTATGACTTTATCGACAACAGCTCCCTCTTCAAGAACTACGTCAATAAAGAGGATCGTTCCATTATGAACGTGCCTTTCGTCACGGGATCGGAGGAGCTCGACGCGAAATTCGTAAAAGAAGCCGCGGCGAATGGACTCGTCTCCATCAAGGGACACAGACTCGTGGGCGGAATGCGCGCTTCCATTTATAACGCGATGCCCGTGGAAGGCGTGAAGAAACTCATCGAATTCATGAAGAAATTCGAGCTTGAGAATAAATAAGGAGACAGCTATGTACGAGATCAAGAAGCTCAATTCGATCAGCAATCTGATCTATGAAAATTTGGACAAAGCGAATTACAACGTGACGGACGACGCGGCGGATCCCATCGGCATCCTCGTCAGAAGCGCAGCCATGCATGACTATGAGATCAATCCTTCTCTTCTCGCGGTCGCTCGCGCGGGCGCAGGCGTAAACAATATTCCCCTGCCCAAGATGACGGATGCGGGCGTCGTGGTCTTCAACACCCCGGGCGCGAATGCGAACGCCGTAAAAGAGCTGGTCATCGCCGCTCTTCTTCTCTCCTGCCGTGACATCCTCGGCGGCATAGCTTTCAGCGGCACGCTCAAAGGCAAAGAAGACGCCGCGAAGCAAGTGGAAAGCGGAAAGAAGGCTTTCGTTGGCCCTGAGATCCTCGGAAAGACCCTCGGCATCATCGGACTCGGCGCGATCGGCGCGCTCGTCGCAAAAGCCGCGATCGCTCTCGGGATGAAGGTGGTCGGTTACGATCCTTTCTTCACCGAAGAGAAAGCAAAGAGCATTCACGAAGAGATCGTCTTCACCACTTCGCTCGATGACATCTACGCCGCAAGCGACTTCATCACCATCCACGTTCCCTGCAATGACGCGACGCGCGGCATGATAAGCGCGGAAAGCCTCGCGAAGATGAAAGACGGCGTACGCATCATCAATTGCGCGCGCGCAGAGCTCGTGAATAACGACGACATCCTCGCCGCCCTCGAAAGCGGAAAAGCCGCAAAATACGTCACGGACTTCCCCGTGCCGCAAGTCATCGGCGTTTCGGATAAGATCATCACCATTCCTCACCTCGGAGCATCTACTCCCGAAGCAGAGGACAACTGCGCCGTGAT
>JAGCXI010000009.1 GCA_017961365.1 Clostridia bacterium | reverse complement strand
GGCGTGGGCAAGACCGCCATCGTAGAGGGCTTGGCGCAAGCGATCGTCGCGGGAAACGTGCCGGAGACCTTGAAGAATAAGCGCATTTTCACCTTGGACATCACGGGCGTTGTCGCGGGCACGAAATATCGCGGTGAGTTCGAAGAGAAATTAAAGAACGCCATCGACGCCATTAAAGAGGCGGGGGATATCATCGTCTTCATCGACGAGATCCATATGATCGTCGGCGCGGGCGCGGGAAGCGAAAGCACGATGGACGCCGCGAATATTCTGAAACCGATGCTTGCGCGCGGCGAATTGCAAGTCGTCGGCGCCACCACGCTTGAGGAGTATCGCAAGAATATTGAGAAAGACGCCGCGTTGGAGAGAAGATTCCAGCCCATCATCGTGGACCCGCCTACGGTGGAGGACACCATCACGATCCTGCAAGGCTTGCGTAGCAAATACGAAGAGCACCATAAAGTGCGCATCACGGACGAAGCCTTGAAGGCGGCTGCGGAGCTTTCCGAACGTTATATCACGGATCGTTATCTACCGGATAAAGCGATCGACCTCATCGACGAAGCCGCGAGCCGTAAGCGCATTCAGAGCTATACGGCGCCGGATGATATCAACGCCCTCGAATCACGCATCGCGCAGCTTGATGACGAGATGATGGCTGCGGCGGATCATCAGGATTACGAGACGGCGTGTAAGCTCAAAAAGGATAAAGACGAGCTCATTATGAAGCTCTCGAAGAGCAAGCTGAACTGGTCTTCGGAAGTCTCCACGTCCGAGCTCGAGATCTCGGAGCAAGACATCGCGGAGATCGTCTCGAAATGGACGGGCGTTCCCGTCGTGAAGCTCACGGAAGCGGAGGCGGATCGGCTTATGCATCTTGAGGAGGAGCTCGGCAAGAGAGTGGTCGGACAGCGAGAGGCCATCAGCGCTTTGTCTCGTTCCATTCGCCGCGCGAGAGCGGGGCTCGGGGATCCCAAGCGTCCCATCGGGTCTTTCATCTTTATGGGGCCCACGGGCGTCGGTAAGACCGAGCTTTGCAAGGCGCTTGCCGAGACGATGTTCGGCGATGAGAATAATATCGTGCGCGTGGATATGAGCGAATATATGGACAAGACCGCCGTTTCCAAGCTTACCGGCTCCGCTCCGGGGTACGTCGGCTATGACGAAGGCGGACAGCTTACGGAGAAGATCCGCAGAAAGCCGTATTCCGTCGTCCTCTTCGACGAGATCGAGAAAGCCCATCCCGACGTTTTCAATATCCTTCTTCAGATCTTGGATGACGGCAGACTGACGGACAGCCACGGCAGAACGGTCAGCTTTAAAAACACAATCATTATCCTGACTTCGAATATCGGCGCGTCCACGGGTCGGCGTACGAATAAGCTCGGTTTCGGCAGCGTGGACGAATATGAGGACGAGAGGGAGCGCCAGATCGACGCGCTGAAAGCGGTGATGCGTCCCGAATTCATCAATCGACTTGACGATATCATCGTCTTCCATAGTCTTACTCCCGAAGATATCTCTGAGATCGCGAATATTATGCTCGCTTCTTTGCAGAAGCGTTTGGACGCTAAAAATATAGGGATAGTATTGACGGAAGCAGCGAAAAAATTTATAATAGAAAAGGGAACGAACGTCGAATACGGCGCGCGTCCGCTTCGTCGCACGGTGGAGCGTTTGCTTGAGGACGCTCTCTCGGAAAAATTGCTTCGCGGCGAGATCTCGATCGGAGATCGCGTCGTCGTGGATCATCGGGACGGAGACGCTCTCAGCTTTACCCGCGAGGGCAAATGATTCGGTATAAGCGCGGCAAACGCGTTTGTATAAATACATCGCTAAGGAGGCAAAAATATGCGCATTGACATTGTAGGAAAGAATTATACCGTAAGCGACAGATTGGATGATATCATCCGCAGAAAAGCCGAGAGGCTTGATCGTTTTTTCTCCGACGACGTCACCGCAAGGGTCGTCTGTAAAGAGGAGCATAAAGGCAGATTTACTTTGGAAATCACGATCATCGTGGACGGTGTGGTGATCCGCAGTGAAGAGACAAGCGATAATATGTATAACAATATCGACGTGGTCGTCCCCAAGATCGATCGTCAGATCAGGAAGCACAGGACGAGACTCACGAAGAAATTCAAGGACAGCGTCTTTAATTTCCAAGTAGCTGAGGCGGAAGCGATCGAGCTGAACGACACGCAGGAGGCGGAAGTTCCCTCCATCGTGAAGACGAAGAAATTCGAGCTCCAGCCGATGAGCGTGGAAGAAGCGATCGAGCAGATGGATCTTCTCGAAAATAAGTTCTTTGTCTATCTTAACCCGGAGTCCGGGAAAGTAAATATCGTTTACAGGCGTTATGATAAGACAGTAGGTCTTATCCAGCCCGAATATTAAGAAGGAGCTACATAGGAAAATGGCAAAAATCAATAGGAAAGAGAATCAGATCTTTTTCGATTTCAATAATATGATGAGCGATTACATCGGGGCAGAAGAAGGGATCCGTGAGAAGGATATCTCCGCTGTCTCCGCCACGGTGAAAGGCGCCTTTACGAGCGTCATCGAACAGGGGAGCGAGGGTTGGCAAGGCTGGATGGATCTTCCCTTCGGACAAGCTGAGATCGTTGAGGATATCATCGCCACCGCGAAAAAAGTCCGTAAAGAGTTTAAGACCTTCGTTGTGCTCGGCATCGGCGGAAGCGCCCTCGGCCCCATCGCCGTCTTCCAAGCCCTCTGCCACTTGCATTACAATGAGCTTCCTCCCAAGATGAGAAAAGGTCCGAAGTTTTATGTGGAAGACAATGTGGATCCCGAGCGTATGGCGGCGCTTCTCGACATCATCGACGTGAAGACCACGATGTTTAATGTCATCACGAAGAGTGGCGCAACGAGCGAGACCATGAGTCAGTATCTCGTCATTACGGATATCTTGAAGAAAGCACTCGGCGCAGATTATGCTTCGCACGTCATCGCCACGACCGATCATGTGAAAGGAAATCTCATCAAGCTTGCGCAGAAAGAAGGCTTTAAGACATTCTATATCCCGTCCGGCGTCGGCGGCAGGTTCTCCGAGCTCTGTCCCGTAGGACTTCTTCCCGCAGCGGTCCTCGGCATCGATATCAAGCTTATGCTTGCCGGTGCGGGTGACATGGTGAAGAAGGGCAAGCAGTCGAGCCTTTATAAAAATATGCCCCTTATGGCGGCTACCCTGCAATACATCGCGATGAAGAAAGGGAAGAATATCTCCGTGATGATGCCCTATGCGGATAGCTTGAAATACATCGCGGATTGGTATTGTCAGCTTTGGGGCGAAAGCCTCGGTAAAGCGGTGGATAAGAATGGGAATGCGGTGTATGCGGGGCAGACCCCCGTCAAGGCGCTCGGCGTCACGGATCAGCATAGTCAGATCCAGCTTTACACCGAAGGACCTTTCGACAAAGTCATCACCTTCATTGCGGTGGACAAGTTCCGCACGGAGGTCATGATCCCCGAAGGGCTCAAAGATTTCCCGGACGTGAATTTCCTTTGCGGAAATACGATGGGAACTTTGCTGAATACCGAGCGCAAGGCTACGGAGTACGCTCTTCAAAAGAAAAAGAGGCTGAATCGCACGATCATCGTGCCCGAAGTGAATGCCTATACGCTCGGTCAGCTCCTCATGCTCTTTATGATGGAGACAGCGTTTGTCGGCGCGATGTTGAATATCGACACCTTTAATCAGCCCGGCGTGGAAGAGGGTAAGAACGCCACTTACGCGATGTTCGGCAGAAAGGGCTATGAAGCCAAGAAAGCGGAGCTTGACAGCGCGAAAGCGAAGACCGACCGCTATATCATAAAATAAGAAAAATCGCTTGACTTGTTCGTCTCGCGGCATTATAATGCAGACGAACAAAAACGGAATAGGGGTGCCCGCATGGGCTGAGATCATACCCTTTGAACATGATGAGGTAATTCTCGGCATGGAAGTACTGTATAAGCATTTTCACCTCCCGAGGATTCGGGAGGTTTTTTTTATGGCAAGTTTTTTGATTTCGGCGGAAGATTCTTTGATTTGGTATCCCATCCTTTTCGACACGCCGCATAATGCCGTTCGCGCTGTGGCGATCTGGCTCACCGTGCTGATCGTGATCGGATATGTCGTGGCGTATTCTTTGCTCAAAAATCGCCCGGAATGGGAGAAAGTAAAAAAGTTTCTTTTTGTCGGAATTATAGGATTTTTTGCGGCTGTTGCCGTTACGCTTTTGATCTTTAATTTCCTTGAGGACGGGATCGTCCCAATCCTCTTTTATCCGATCCTCGTTTTGATCCTTGCGCTCTCGGCAAGCGGACTTATGCTGTCTTTCAAGAAGAATAAAACGACGGGGATCATTGCCGCGATTTTGGTCGGGCTCGCCATTCTTGCCACGTTGATCTGCATTGGAGTCCATTTTGCGAGCGGAAAAGCGGCGGAAGCGAATTGGATCACGAATGATGCCGTTCGGTCTTTATGGCTCTATGTTTTCGCCGCGCTTGCGATCGCAGCTTTGATCTTTACGGCGCTTTATCTCGGGAGGAAGGATAAGACGGGCTTTACCACCCGTTCCATCGCTTATGCCGCCATTTCCTTGGCGCTCAGTTTCGCTTTGTCCTATCTTCGCGTCTTGAAGATGCCGCAGGGCGGCGCCATCACCATTGCTTCGCTTTTGCCCATTATGATCTATTCCATCGTTTTCGGGGTAAAAAAAGGCGTATTTGCGGGGATGATTTATGGTTTCTTGCAGGCGATCCAAGATCCTTATATCTTGCATCCCGCGCAGTTCGTTTTGGATTATCCCGCCGCGTTCGCTTGCATCGGGCTTGCGGGGCTATTTACCACGTTGGGCGTTCTGAAGGACTCCCCGCGCTTGCAGTTCCTTTTCGGCGCCCTTGTTGCGGGTGTGGGACGTTTTTTGATGCATTTTCTTTCCGGAATCTTTGCTTTCGGCGCCTTTGCGCCCGAGGGAATGAACGTTGCGCTTTACAGCCTCTCGTATCAAGCGGCGTTCGTTTTCCCGGATCTTGCCATTTGTATCTTCGTCGGGATCTTGCTTTTCTCCTCGAAGTCCTTTGTTATGCTTATAAAGAGAGCGCAGGTGACGTATTGATCTTGCTAAGAAGATTTCGCCCGTCGTTTTCGGCGGGCATTTTTCTTTTTGCAGGAGGATTTCTTCTTGTGGGGGACTATCCGCATTCTTTTCATTGACTAAAACGGGAGTCGAGGTCTATAATTTACTTAATGAGTAAATTAACCTGTCGGGACGTAAACGTCGGATATTTCGGATATGACAACGTGATTCGCGGCTTTTCCGCGGATTTTTCCGATGGGTTCAATGTCGTCTTTGCGGGAGAAAAGGGCGGAAAGACCACTCTTTTAAAAGGACTTGCGGGCGTCATTGAGAGCAAAGGAGACATTCTCTTCGACGGGGAAGATGTGCGCGGACTTTCTCTGCAGGAGAGAGATTTTGCGATGGTCTTTGACGATCTTGCGCTTTTCGAGCGTAGATCCGTCCGATATAATCTCGAGTATCCTTTGAAGCTTCGCAAGCTCCCGAAGGAGAGAAGAAACGAGATCGTTCGGGAAGCCGCGGCTTTGTTTGATCTCGACGTGATGATCGACGCTGCGGTCTATAAGCTCAATGTTTGGCATAAAACGGCGCTTTCGCTTTGCCGCGCTTATCTGCGCCGCGCTCGCGTCACCTTTATCGATAATGTCTTCGCGTCCTTGGATCTCGAGACCCGGCGCGAAGCGTTTTATCGCTTTATGCCGCTTTTTTCGGGAAGGGGGATCGTGGTCTATGCCACGGATTCCGTTTCGGAAGCCGCCTTCCTTTCCGAAGAGATTTTATATCTGAATTGCGGCTATCTTTTGCAAAAAGGCAGTCTTTCGGAGCTCTCTGAAAAGCCGGCTTGCGCCGCGTCTTTTTTGACCTTTTCCGAGCATGCCGCTTTGCTTCCGGCGAGGCTGACGGAAGAGGGGATCAAGGTCTTCGACTTTCTTTTTTCCTTCGACAAGACGCGTTTGATCGGAGAGAATTATATCGGTAAAGAAGTTCTTTTGGGGCTCCGCCCGGAAGATGCCGAGATCGCCCTGAGCGGCGCATCTGCCGTCTTTCAAGGTCGGTTTTTCGGAGAGAAAGGCAGCCTTTGCGCTTTGAATGTCGAAGGGAATCCTCTTTTTATCCTCGGAGACACATCGCTTTCCGTAGGCGAGGAAGTAAAATTTATCGTTCGAAAGGTATTCGCTCTCTTTGACGTCGTCAATGAGCGGGCAATTGTGAGGTATTGATATGCGTAAGATCGTGAAATCAGTCATTATTATCGCCATGCTTTGCGTCCTCTGCGCGCTGGCTTTTTCCTGCAAAAAGGATTCTATGGCGAATCAGCGGGATCGTTCCGGTGATTTCGACCTTTTGAAGAACACCATTGATTTTATCAATGATAATTATTATAAAGATATGGATTACGATGAGGCGGACGTGTATGCGGCGTACGGCGTGATGAGCAGTCTCGGGAATTATAATTACATTTATCCCGAATCTTCTCTTTACGAGACCTCGTCTTCGGACGGAAGCGGCTTTGGTCTCATCGTGAAATTTAATCTGTATAACGAGGTCTATATCGACATCATCTTGGAAGGCTCTCCCTTCTTACAGGCGAGCAACGGTTTTCTTCCCCGGCGTGGCGATGAGATCTATTCCATTGCTGGACATCGCGTCTCGGGCGCAGGAAGTACGTATTTCTCCTCCGTCGTCTCGTCGATGACGGATACGCAGAGCGACACTGTCTTTTTGCTGAAAAGAGACGGCGTCTTGCACGAAGTCAGCTATCGCAAGGTACTTTATGATTTCCCGCAATGTATTTATATCAATGATCTCAGCGGCGTTTCTTCGGATTTCGGTTATATTTATTTGCGTAGTTTCTCCAGTTATCCGAATAACGTTTCGACGGAGTTTCGCGCCGCCGTGGAAGCTTTTAAGCGCGACGGAAATAAGGCGCTGATCCTCGATCTCAGGGGGAATGGCGGAGGGAATAGCGAGGTCTTCAAGAGCGTCGCCTCTTATCTCATCGGCGCGCCTTCCAAGGGAAAGGTGGATCTCCTTGAGGTAGAATACGTAAAAGACGGTCGCTCCACGAAGTATTCCGTCACCCCGAACGCGAATTATATCGATACGCCCATTTATGTCCTCTGTGACGGCGGGACCGCATCCGCCTCCGAAGCCTTGATCGGCTCGATGAAAGCGAATGGGACCTTGACCGCGTTGATCGGGAAAGAGACGGTCGGAAAGGGCGTGGCGCAAAACGGCTTCACCTATTACAACGGGAAAGAGAACGGAAACATCATCGATTATGTCAAGGACGAAGAAGGAAACGTCGTGGAAGGAGAGATTTATTATCTTCAGACCATCATCGGACAGTATTATATCTTCGACGCTTCGGCGGAGGGCGGAAAATACTGCATGAACGGCATTCCCTTTAAGCCCGATCACGAGGTGGGGGACGAGACCAATCCCGTCACTTCGAATTATTCCGACGATCTTTATATAAAGATCGCCGCAGAGCTTTATACGCAAGAATAACATCATTGGGAGGTATATATGATGAGAAAATTTTTGGTTTTACTTCTGGTTTTTATGCTGACGGCGACTCTCGCGGTCTCTTTCTCGGGATGCTCCCACGTTGAAACCATTTCGGTGTACGCGCCGGATGGCGGTCCCGCCCTCGGCATGGCGTTTTTAATGAAAGAATTCCACGAGATCGACGGCGTTAAGGTGGATTATACGCTCGTCAAGGGGGCGGATGAGATCGCCGCTGCCGTCGCAAACGGTGACGCGGACCTAGCGATCCTTCCCACCAATCTCGCGGCAAAACTTTATAATGAAGGAAAGGATATCCTTTTTGTCGGCACGAACAGCCACGGACTCCTTTATCTCTTGACCACTGCCGCTTCCGAGACGTTTACTCTCGAAGATTTGAAGGGTGAAGTGCTCCATTTGACGGGAGAAAGTAATACGCCGGAAGCTGTCGTGAGAAAGATATTGGACAGTGCGGGGATCGTATACGAGAAAAGCGATGTCCCTATCGCGGGAAAGGTGGCGTTGAAATTTTATAAGGACGGCAGCGGCATCGTCCCCGAGCTCGTCAAGGGGGCCATCCGTTATGCCATCCTCGGCGAACCTGCCGTGTCCAACGTGATGCAAAAGGCAGCCGCCGCAAAGAAGGCGGAAGTCAAGATCGCGGCGGATCTTCAGGAGTTGTGGAGGACTGCAACGAACACGACGGAAAGCTATCCGCAGACCTCGCTTGTCGTAAAGAAATCTCTTTGGAGATCCGATAAGAAACTTGTGGAAAAGATCGCGAAACTCACCATCGACGGAAGCGTCGCGATCCTCGATGATCCCACGCCTTATCTCGGCTATTTGATCGAAGAGATGGAGTCCACGCAAGTCCCCGCCACTTTGAAGCTGGAAGGCGTCGAACGCGCGAATATCAGCCCCACTTTCGGCGCCACGGCGAAAGCGGCTGTCGAGGCTTATTTCAATATTCTTTTGGCTTTTGATAAAGACCTTATCGGCGGAAAACTCCCCGACAAGAATTTCTATTGCGGCGGTTTGGACGAGCTTCAAGATTATAAAGGGATCATAAAAGCCTTTGCTTGATGAAGAGACGGAGGGGGAATGGACAAGAAAAGAGTCTTGTATAATATCGGCGCGCCCGTCCTCGGGCTTGCGCTCTTTATCGGGATATGGTATGCCTTGGCGCAAGCGATCGGCATCTCTCTTTTCCTTCCCACGCCCGGTGAGACCCTCGTTCGCTTCTTCAAACTTCTCGGTGAAAAGAAATTTTACGTCGCGGTGGGGAATACGCTTTTGCGCACGATCCTCAGCTTTTCCGCGGCGTTTTTGCTCGCTTGTGTTTTTGCGGTCTTGTCCGCGAAATTTCGCTTTTTCGGGAAGGTTTTTTCGCCTTTTGCCGTGGTGCTCCGCGTTCTTCCGACGATATCGGTGATCTTGCTTGTCTTTCTCTTGATAAGAAGTCGTTTCGCCGCGTATGTTATCATTTTTCTCGTCATCTTTCCGATGCAGTATAAATCGGTGTTAGATGCTATCGAAAGGGTGGATCCCTTGCTGAAAGAAATGACGGAAGCATATCGCTTTTCTTGGCAAAAAAAGGTCTTTTCTTTCTATATTCCGCAGATGACCCCCGCTTTGCTCACGGGCATGAGCATAACGCTTTCTTTTACGGTGAAGTTATGTGTCGCAGCGGAAGTGCTTTCTTATGTGGGGAAAAGTGTGGGACGCTATATGCAGCAAGCGTATGCTTCCCTCGAGACCGAGACGCTGCTCGCCTGGACGATCGCGGCAGTGCTCCTCGGCTTCCTTCTGGAAGGGCTCTTGCTCTTATTGAAAAAGATGATCGTGAGGCGCTATCATGGAAAATAATCTGTTCGAAGTGCGTGATCTGAATGTGGCTTTCGGAGAAAAAGTCGTTTTTCGGGATTTTTCTCTCTCCCTTGCGCCCGAAAGCATCACCTGTATCCTCGGTCCTTCGGGCTCGGGGAAGACCACCCTTTTGAAAGCGGTGGCGGGGCTGCTTCCGAATGTGTCGAAAGTCACTCCTTATCCTTGCTCTTATATTTTCCAAGAGCCTAGGCTTTTGCCCCAATTGACCGCGCTGGATAATCTTGCGGTGGTATTGCCGGGGAAAAAGAAAGAGAATCGCGAGATCGCGCGAAAGTATCTTTCGGATATGGAGCTTTCCGAAGCGGAGGGGCTATATCCTTCCGAACTTTCAGGGGGGATGGCGCAGCGCGTCGCCGTCGCGCGCGGACTTCTTTATGATGCGCCGATCCTTTTGATGGACGAGCCCTTCAAAGGCTTGGATCTCGCCCTTCAAGAACGACTGATCAAGTATTTTATCAAACATTGGGAAGCTCGTCGCAAGACCTGCCTTTTTGTCACGCACAGCATTTTGGAAGCCATCTTGATGGCGGATCGTGTCTTGGTCTTGCAGTCGGGAGAGCAGGGCGCCGAGATCCTTTTTGACAAGACCTTTGATATGCCGAGAGAGCAGCGCGCCCTCGGTGATCCCGATGTGGACGCATTTCGTTCCGAGCTTCACGACGTCTTGATCTCGCTTTAGTTTCCGAGCATTCCGAGGACTTTTCTGAGTCTTTCTTTTTGTTCTGCGTTTAAGATCGGAGACACTCTCGCTTCAAAATCTTTCAGTTGTTCGGCGGAAAGCGTTCCGTTCGCTTTATTCTCTCGCGCCATACTGAGTATGTCTGCTAAAAGCTCCTCTTCATTTTTCCCTTCATAGGTTTTTGCGGCGTTTCGAACCTCTTCTTCGGTTATTTTTTTGCTTTCGCCGCTTTTTCTTGCTGCGTTTTTGAATGTTTTCAGATCCATTTTTTGTCCTCCGTCACTGAATTATATTGCGCGGCATATATAATTGTTACGGAGGTAGGCGAATGAACGGTGATCTTTTGAGCGGATTGTTTCAAGGGAAAGGAAGCTCGATGCTGACGGCGCTTCTTCCTTTGCTTCTCGGAGGAAAAAGAGAAGGGGGCGACCTCCCCGATATGACCTCTTTGCTCTCTGTTTTGACGGGGTTGAATAAAGGTGCGTCTCAAGGGACTCCCAAGGGAGAAGAGAGGGCGGATTTTCCTCCTCTTTTCGGGGGCAATGATGAGACGGGAAAAGGCGCGGATAATGTCCTTCCGATCCTTCGCTCCATCCTTGATCCCGCGCCCTGCGCTTCTTCCCGTCCCGAGGCAAAAGAGACATCTCCTCAAGAGACGTATCCATATGAATTACAGTACAATCGCCCCGATATTCCTCATAAAAAATCATTGTAAGTGCTTTTCTTGATACACAATCTATGGTATAATGTACCCGTACTGACTACTAAATGTAGTTTTTCGGAGGAATTTGTGAGCAAGGAATATAACGCAAAAGATATACAAGTTCTGGAAGGTTTGGAAGCGGTTCGTCTACGTCCCGGTATGTATATCGGCACGACGGGGGCGAAGGGGCTCCATCACATCCTTTGGGAGATCGTGGATAATTCTCTTGACGAGATCTGCAATGGATTCGGCAGTCGCGTGGATATCATCATTTATCCCGATGGCAGCATCAGCGTCGAGGACGACGGTCGCGGCATTCCCGTGGACAAGCATCCCACGCTCGGGCTCAGCGGCGTGGAAGTCGTCTTTACCCAGCTGCATGCGGGCGGTAAATTCAATAATGAGAATTACACCTTTTCCGGCGGATTGCACGGCGTGGGGGCGTCTGTCACGAACGCCCTGTCCGAATGGCTTGACGTCACGATTTATAAGAATAAAAAAGTCTATAAGCAAGAGTTTCATTCGCCCGAAGTCAATGGGAAGGTTTTAAGCGGCATTCCGCGCACTTCGCTTACGGAAACGGGCGAGAAGACGGACAAGCACGGCACCTTTGTTCGCTTTATGCCGGATAAACGTGTCTTCGGAAAGGAAGTTTTTAATTATCAGACCATTATCACACACGTGCAAGAACAGGCGTTCCTGAATAAAGGGATCACAATCTCCGTGGAGGATAAGCGTCAGCTCGACGATGATCTCAATAGTGTCAAGAGCGTTTTTTGCTATCAACGCGGCATCAGCGATTTCGTGAAATATCTGAATGACGGGAAAGAATCGCTTTTCCCCGAGCCCATCGAGTTCGAAGTCACGCAAGACAACTTCTATATCGGACTCTCCATGCAGCATACGAATGCTTATACGGAGAGCATCTTCTCTTACGTGAATAGCATCCCCACCACCGAAGGTGGTACGCATGAAGTCGGATTCAAGAGCGCGCTCACCAAGGTGATGAATGATTACGGAAGGAAGCGCGGGCTGATCAAAGATAAGGATCCGAATCTCCAAGGCGAAGATTTCCGCGAAGGGCTCACTTGCGTGCTCTCCATCCGTATGCAGAACGTCCAGTTCGAAGGGCAGACCAAGACTAAGCTCGGAAATCCCGAGATCCGTCCCCTCGTCGAGAGCATCGTGATGGAGAAACTGGACGCATTCCTCTCCGAGAAGAAGCATTTCGATTGCGGCGACGCCATCATTGAGAAGGCGCTCGGCGCGGCGAAGGTAAGAGAGGCGGGCAGAAAGGCGAAGGAGCTCGCCCGTCAGAAGAATAATGCGAATAGCAATATGCTTATCGGCAAGCGTGCGTATTGCACGGGCAAGAAACCCGAGTTGAATGAGCTTTTCATCGTTGAGGGCGATTCCGCAGGCGGTAGCGCAAAGCAGGGAAGAGACAGGCGTTATCAAGCCATCTTGCCCCTTCGCGGTAAGCCCATCAACGCCGAGAAGAAGCGCATTGATCAGCTCCTTGCGAATGAGGAGATCTGCACGATCATCAGCGCGCTCGGGGCGAATTTCGACACGGAGTTTAATGTCAACGCGCTGAAATTCGGCAAGGTCATCATCCTCGCCGATGCAGACCAAGACGGCGCGCATATCCGCTCCATTCTTTTGACTTTCTTTTTCCGTTATATGAAAGAGCTCATCACGGACGGACATCTCTATATCGGGATGCCCCCGCTTTTCAAAGTGGAGAAAAAGGACGTCGTGCGCTATGCCTATGACGACGCCGCTCTCGATAAGATCGTGGAAGAAGTGGGTAGAAATTATAAGTTGCAGCGTTATAAAGGTCTCGGCGAGATGAATCCCGAGCAGCTTTGGGAGACGACGATGAATCCCGAGACGCGTTGCCTTACGCGCGTCTCCATCGAGGAAGCCGCTTCCGCAGATAGGCTCATCAGCACCCTTATGGGGGATAATGTCGACGCAAGAAAAGCCTATATTTATCAGCACGCGAATTTTAACCGCAAGGACGAAGTCGAGAAGAAGGGTTATATAAATGTCTAATGAAAATGAAGAATTGAAAACAACGGAAAATGCGGAGAACTCCGACAGAATGTATGAGAAGACCGTGGAGCAGGTTCTCCATGAGTCCATGATCCCGTATTCCGAGTACGTCATCTTGGATCGCGCGCTTCCACGCGTTGAGGACGGATTAAAGCCCGTTCAGCGCAGGATCTTATACAGCATGTATGAGCTCGGCATTACCCACGATAAGCCCCATAAGAAATGTGCGAGGATCGTCGGTGAATGTCTCGGTAAATATCATCCTCACGGCGATAGTTCCGTCTATGATGCCCTCGTGCGTCTCGCCCAATCTTTTAATATGTCCGAGCCTTTGGTGGACGGGCACGGAAACTTCGGCTCCGTGGACGGAGACAGCGCCGCCGCAATGCGTTACACCGAAGCGCGTCTTGCGCCCATCGCGCAGGAAATGCTCCGAGATCTGGATAAAGACACCGTCACGTACAGCTTGAATTTCGACGACACCTTGAAAGAGCCCGATATGCTTCCCGGAAGATTTCCGAATCTTTTGGTGAACGGCGCGTCGGGTATCGCGGTCGGTCTTGCCACGAATATCCCTACGCATAATCTCTCCGAAGTCATCGACGGCGCCGTCGCGATGATCGAGAATCCGCATATCAAGCTTGACGACTTGATGAATATCATTAAGGGACCGGATTTCCCGACGGGCGGCATCCTCTTTAAGGGAGAAGAGCTTCGCCAAGCCTATGAAACGGGCAAAGGGAAGGTCACCATCGCCGCAAAGATGCATATCGAGCGCGAAGGGGATAAAAAGAGTATCGTGATCACAGAGCTTCCCTATCAGGTGAATAAATCCAAGCTGTTGCAGAAGATAAACGAGCTCCGTGAGACAAAGAAAGAGCCCTATGTCCAGATCGCGGATATCCTCGATGAATCCGATCGTCAAGGGCTTCGCGCGACCATAAAGCTTAAGAGAGACGCCGATGCGGACCGCATCGTGAAGCTCCTTTTAAAGCATACCGACCTTCAAACGAATTTCGGCATCAATATGGTGGTGATCGCGGACGGAAAGCCGCGTCTTATGGGGCTTCGTGAGATTTTAAAGTACTATCTCGATTATCAGCGTAATCTCATTCAGCGTCGTACTCGCTTTGACCTCAACGCGGCAAAAGAGCGCGATGAGATCTTGCGTGGTCTTCTCGTCGCCATTCAGAATATCGACGAAGTCATCGCGATCATCAAGGGCGCAAAGAATGTGACGGAGGCGAAAGATAATCTTCGTCAACGCTTCACCTTGAGCGAAAAGCAGGCGAATGCCATCGTGGAGATGAAGCTCCGTCGTTTGACCAATCTCGAGACGGATGAGATCATCACCGAGATCGAGGAATTGCGCAAGAAGATCGAGTATTTGACCAGAGTCCTCGGCTCGGTTCGCATGCAGTACTCCGTGGTGAAAGAGGAGCTCCTCGACATCAAAAAACGTTATAAGCGCGTCCGTCGCACGGAAATCATCGGCGAGGGGGACAAAGAGTATAACGTCAGTGAGCTCAAGCCTGAGGAAGCCGCGGCGAAGCCCGTAGTCAATGGTGGCGTCGTTCTCTTCGGAAACGGGAATTTGAAGTTCTGCAATCAACGCACCCTCGGCGCGGCGGGCAAGAATATTCTCGGGCTTTCGGATGCCGATATGGTGAAAGATATCTGTTATCTCACCTCGGATAAGAACGTTTATTGCTTTACGGACAAAGGAAATGTGGCGCGCATTTCTGCCGCCGATCTTCCGGAAAAGTCTTGGAAGGATAGGGGGCTTCCTTTCGTGAAGGTGATGTCGCAGGGGGATAAAGAAGAGCGCGTCGTCTCCGTCCTCTGCTTGGATGATGTCACCGACCCCCAAGCCTCCGTCGTCTTCTTTACGTCGGACGGTATGGCGAAGCGTACTCTTGTTTCTGAGTATCTCACTTTGACCAAGAATTATTTCCAAGCCACCATCGTGAAAGAAGGCGAACGCGTCGTGAACGTTATGCCTTTCGTCGAAGGGTATTCGATGATTTTCGTCACGCAGGATGGTATGGTCTTGAAAGCGGAAACGGATGACGTTCCCGTGCAAGGCAGACGCTCGGCGGGCGTCAAAGGGATTATGCTTTCCGACGGTGATGCGGTCTCCTCGGCGAACGTTGTGGATGACGCGGGCGAAGTCATCGTCCTCACGGAGCTCGGCTACGGCAAGCGTGTTTTGATCTCCGAGATCGATCCTTCCAAGCGTTATCGCAAGGGACTGAAGCTCATCGACACCGACCTTTCGCGCGGCAAAGTGGTCTTCTCGGACGTCGTGAAGATGCCTTATTTGGTTGCGCTTTTCTATGATAACGAAGAGAATGAATTGATCAATACCGATCTTTTCGACCTTGAAGATCGTACGGATATCGGCGTTTATTTGCCCGCGGACAGAAATGTTCGCATCGTCGGCGCTTGGAAACATCGAACGAATTGACCTTGCTCTTATAAATCCGTCTTTTTGAAGCTCCGCGTAGCGTGCGTTCCGATTTCGGTTCGCTTGATTGCGGAGCTTTTCTTTTCTCCATGGGATAAATGCGGACGAGCTTGCATAGTATCTTCTATGCTTGTACCGTTTTTACCGAGATCCATAGCGGATTTACTTCCGAAAGAAGTGATGGAGATCCGTCTTCGTAAAGGAGGACGACTGCGATATCTCACTTTGCGCGGCTGGACGGACACGCCTCATCTTGTTACCGAGGCGGAATTCGAGTATGTCCTCCTCGCCGTAACGGAGCGCTCGCTTTACGCCATCACGGAAAAGCTTGTAAACGGCTATCTTCCTTTAAAAGGCGGTGTGCGCGTCGGGGTAGCGGGAGAAGGGGTGATGGAAGGCGATCGGGTGAAGTCCGTAAAGCATATTTCCTCTTTGGCGATTCGCATTCCCCATCAGGTTTTCGGCGTGTCGGATTTTCTTGTAATCGACGGATATTTCAATCAAAATGTACTGATTGTTTCTCCGCCCGCCTGCGGAAAAACCACCCTTCTGCGCGATATCGCGAGGCGCCTTTCGAATGCAGGGAAAAATGTCGTGATCCTCGACGAAAGAGGGGAGATTTCCGGCGTGAATAACGGATGTATGAGCTTGGATGTCGGGGCGAACAGCGACGTACTTTTCGGTTTCCCGAAAAAGATCGCTTATGTGAATGCCCTTCGCGCCTTGAATCCCGATTACGTGATTACCGATGAGCTTTCCGGTGAAAGTGACGTCGCCGGCGTTTTGCGCGCCTTTTACGGCGGAGTCCGCGTGATCGCCACCTTGCATGGACAAGATGAAAATGCGCTTTACGGGGATTTTTCCGCACTCGCGAAAGTCTTCGATCGGATCATTGTTTTGTCGCGCACGCCGCGGATCGGTACGATCCTCAAGGATCTTGTGAGGTGAATATGGCGTCTGTCTTCGTGGGCATTCTCGCATTTTTCTCCGCGTCGCTTGTCGGAATGTGGCTGAAAAAAAGATCGATCGAAAAATGGAAGTTCTATCGCGCTTTTTATGATTACCTTCTTTTTGCCGAAGAGAAGATTTGCTCCGAAAGAATGCCGCGAGGGGAGATCGACGCCTCCTTCAAAAGTGACAGCAAAGAGTTTCTCGCAGTTTTGAAGGGGGAAAATGCAAAATTGTCCCTTAAAGACCAAGAGCTTTCTTCGATCAAAGAGTACCTTGAGACGATCGGCACGTCGGATGCGGAAGCGCAGCTTTCTTCCTTGCGCGGTAAAGCCGCCGAGATCAAGCGGATGTTGGATACTGACGGGGAGAAATGGCGAAAGGACGCCGCTCTTTATTTTAAATTGTGCGTTCTTGTCGGCGTAGCGCTTTTCATTATTTTGGTGTAGAGGAGGAAATATGGAAATCAGCGTATTATTCAAGATCGCGGGCGTCGGATTGCTTGCGGCGATCATCAATATCATCCTCAGAAAAAGCGATAAAGAAGAGATCGCTACGGTCACGACGTTAGCGTCCCTCGTCATCGTGCTCGTCATCGTGCTCGATATGATTGCTTCGCTTTTCGACAGCATAAAATCCATCTTCAGTCTCTATTGATATGCAGATCGTCAAGGTGGTCGGCGTCGGACTGATCGGAGCCCTTGTGGCGGGACTTCTCCGACAAGAGAAGTCCGAGCTTTTTATTTTTGCCATCATCGCCACGAGCGCCCTCATCCTTATTATCTTGCTTTCCTCTTTAACGGAAGTCATCAAGCAATTCGGGATGCTTGTAGGGAAAAGCGGAGTGGACGAATCCCTCTTTGCCGGCATTTTGAAGATCATCGGCGTAGGATATATCACGGAATATGCTTCGGCGCTTTGCGTAGATTACGGCGTCTCGGGCATCGCAAATAAGATCCAGCTCTCGGGCAAGATCGCCATTTTCTTTATGACCCTTCCCATCCTCGTAAATCTCGTGGATGTGATCTCCTCGATGCTATGAAAAAGCACTTTTTTCTGATCCTCATCGCGACGCTTGCGCTTTTCTTTTGCGGAAATGCGGTCTTTGCCGAAGCTGAGAATAAATCGGCGGAGGATGTGGAACGGGAAGTGATCGCGGAAGTGGAACGATATGTGGACAGTTTGGATCTCGGCGATCTGCATGACTTCATCCAAGGGTTAGACGCGCCGAATGGGCTTAAAGATTTTTCTTTGAAAGAATATATCGGAAAGATCGCAAAAGGGGAGCTTCCGCTCTCCGTCGAAAATGTTTTTACTTACTTGGGACAAAGCGCGCTCGGCGCTCTCTCTAATACTTTTGCCGCTCTTTTGACCGTGATGATCCTCGCCGTGATGAGCAGCATTCTCTCGGGGCTGACTTCGGGATTTAAGAAAAGACAGACAATGGAGATCGTTCATTACGTCTTTTTTGCGCTTGTCGTCTCCATCGTGATGGTGAAGATCGCGGAGATCGTCACGGAATGTCGGGAAGTCATCGACGCCTTGAGCAAGCTCTCGGACAGTGCCTTTCCGCCCCTTATCACATTGATGAGCGCCCTTGGGGGAAAGGTATCTTCTTCGCTTTATAAGCCGCAGCTTGCGCTTTTTTGCAGGATCATCACGAGCGTTATTCGGAGCGTGATCCTCCCGCTCTTCACGGCAGGCATCGCCTTTTGTCTCATCAGTAATCTTTCTTCCGCGGTAAAAATGGATAAGATCCAGTCCGCGATCCGTTATGTTTCCACGGTCATCATTACCTCGATCTTCGGGCTTTTTATCACGTATTTGACCGTGGCGGGCATCTCGGGCGGTATGGCGGACGGCGTAAGCATAAAAGCGGCGAAATTCGTTTTGTCAAATTACGTTCCGATCCTCGGCGGATATCTCTCGCAGGGCTTCGATCTCATCAGCGCGGGGTGCGTCTTGGTGAAGAATGCCATCGGGCTCATCGGGATCCTCGGCGTCGTATTTTTGATCTTGAAACCGATCTTCCATATCGTCGTTTTTACCTTCGCTTTAAAAGCGGTCGCGTCTCTCGTACAGCCCATCGGTGATAAAAGGATATCCGACTTTCTTTATTCCGTTTCCAACGCCACAAAGACGCTCATCACAGCGATCCTCGGCACGGGTTTTGTCTTCATTGTCTCGTTGTTGCTTGTGGTGGTGACGTGTAACGCGGGGGTATTATGACGGGTTGGATCTTAAGTATTGTAGGAATGGTCCTCACGGTGACCTTGACCGAGATCATGCTGCCGGAAGGTGAGACCGCGAAATATATCAAAGGATTGATCTCATTAATGGTGGTCTATGTCGTTTTGATCCCCGTGCCGCATTTGTTGAACGCAAATCTCGACATAAATTCCTTTTTTAATTTTTCATCCGAGAGTTATCAAATCGACTCCGCCTTCATACAAATTATCAAAGAGGACAAACAGTCTGCGCTTGAGAAGGGCTTGGAAGAGGTCTTTCGGGCGGAAGGGCTGGATGCCTCCGCGGGGATCATTCTCGGCGAAGAAGATGAAGTCCGAATGGTGCTTCTCCGATGCGTTTCCGAGGAAGAATCGCGCGCGGTCGAACTGACGATGAGAAGTCTGAGGATCAAGGAGGATAAGATAGTGATACATGAAGTCTCTACGTGAAAAATCGAATAAAGGACGGATCAGCACACTTTTTTCGAAACTGAAATCGGTAAAAAATATTGAGATCATCATTGCCGCAGTCCTTGCTTTCGTCGCTATCCTTCTTTATTTCGGCATATCCTTTTCCGGTAGTCGAAAAAGCACGGTCGGCGCCGCATCCGTCTCCGCATCCTCGTCGATGAGCACGGATGAGAAGCGCCTTGCCGAAACGATCTCGCGTATCGAGGGAGTCGGCGAATGTACGACGTTCATTAAGATCGGCGCGAATAAAGAAGCCGTCGGCGTGATCGTCGTCGCGGAAGGGGCGAATGACGTCAAAAAACGCGTCGAGATCATCCGATGCGTAGAAATCGCTACCGGTGTGACGGTAGACAAAATACAAGTATATCAAATGGAAAATGGAGGGTAAAATTATGTCAAATAAAAAGAAAATCATCATTATCTGTTCTATGGTCGTCCTGCTTGTGGCGGCAGCGTATCTGAATGTTTTCATCTCCCAAAAGACCGCCAAGAATGTCAATACGGAGACGATCGAGGACGGGTCTTCCACGACGGTTTCTTTCTTTACAAGTTATCGAACGGCGCGCGATTCTTCCCGTCAGGAAAGCTTTATGTATTATGATTCCATCATACAGTCCGAGACCGCTTCCGCCGCGGCGATCGCTTCCGCAGAGACAAAGAGGGAAGAACTCGTGACCTTTGCGGAGAGCGAAATGGTTTTGGAGGGACTGATCAAGGCGAAGGGCTTTGAAGACGCGATCGTGACGATCTCCACGGAGAACGTAAACGTGATCGTGAAAAAGAACGGGGAAGTGGACGCTACGGACGCGGCGCAGATCCTTTCCGTCATCACGGAGGAAACCGGCGTTTCGGCAAGCAAAGTCATCATCACGCCCTATTCTTTGTAAGAAGCGGGGCTGAAAAAATCGGGCGGCGACAAGCCGCCCTTCTTTTTTTGCCTGCCTTCGGGATTTTTTATTTTTTTGCCTTCGTTTTTCGCGCGCCTACTTGTATGCGCTAAGTTTTTATGCTATAATTTATTTAGGTGAAATATGATCGACGATTCGAGATATGAAGACATCATAATGTCCATCGCGGGCGTCGCCGCTTATAAGATCAGCGGCGTTGCGTCACTTTCCGCCGTTCCGGGCAGGAAGTCGAGGCGTCGCGCGCCGAAAAGCGTGCAGGTCTCCGTTCGGAATGAAAGCGCGCATATCGACATGTATTTGAATGCCTTTTCCGGCGTCTCGATCCCCGATCTCGCTTATGACGTCCAGCTTGCCGTGAAGACGGAAGTGGAGCGCGTCACGAAATATCGAGTCAAGGCAGTCAATATCAACGTAATGGGCATAGTGGTGAACGAATAAGTATGAGCAGGAAGAATGCAAGAGACATATTATATAAGCTCGTTTTCGAGTATACTTTCACGAAAGAGGTCAATGAGCGGACGCGTGAGATGCTTCTTTTGGACGCGACTTTGACTTCGGATGACAAAGAGTACGTCATAAAGTGTTATCAGGGCATTGCCGAGAATTATGACGATCTTTGCCTTAGGATATTGAAATACACTACCGGTTACGCTTCGGTGGATAGGCTCGTAAAGGCGGATCTTGTGGCGATGCTCATCTCTGCGTATGAACTCACTTATTTGCCCGAAATACCTCAGAGCGTGTCTATCAATGAAGCGGTGGAGCTCGTTAAGCAATACAGCACGAGTAAAAGCGGCGGATTTGTCAACGGCGTGCTTGCAAGTATAAATAAGGAGGTAAGAGGGAATGGGGAAGGTCATTGACGGTAAAGCCATAGCAGGTGTACTTCAGGAAAAAATGAAAGCGCAGACTGCATACTTTTCGATGCAGTTCGGTCGCAAGCCATCGCTCGCTGTGATCATGGTGGGGGAGGACCCCGCGAGCGCAGTCTACGTTCGGAATAAGATCCGAGCTTGCGAAGCGGTCGGCATTAATTCGCAGTCGTATAAGCTCCCGCAGGATACGGAAGCCTCTTATTTGATCGATCTTATCGATAAATTGAATAAAGACTCCGCGACGGACGGCATCCTCGTCCAGCTTCCGCTTCCTTCGCATCTCGATGCGAAAAAGCTCATTCCGCTCATCAGCTCCAAAAAGGACGTGGACGGCTTCAGCGCAAAGAATATCGGCGCTTTGATGCTCGACGACAGGACCGGTTTGTATTCTTGCACGCCGCTCGGCATCATTCAGCTCATCAAGAGCACGGGGATCAATATCGCGGGGAAACACGCCGTCGTGGTGGGACGCTCGAATGAGGTCGGAAAGCCCGTCGCAATGATGCTTTTGCAAAATCACGCAACGGTGACGATATGCCATAGCAAGACGGAGTCTTTGGGGGATTACACCCGTATGGCGGATATCCTCGTCGTCGCCGTCGGAAAAGAGAAGCTTATCACAGCCGATATGGTGAAAGAAGGCGCTGTCGTCATTGACGTCGGTATCAATCGAAATGCGGAAGGCAAGCTCTGCGGCGACGTGGATTTTGAGTCCGTTTTGCCGAAATGCGGCTTCATTACGCCCGTTCCCGGCGGCGTCGGTCCGATGACCATTGCCATGCTTATGGCAAATACATTGAAAGCAGCGAAACGAAATGTTCAATAAGGCACTCAGCGTAGAAGAACTGAACGGATACATTCATTCGATATTTTTGGCGGAAGAGATGCTCCTCGGCGTAACGGTCTTTGGGGAGGTCTCGGGTTTTAAGATCTCGGGTCAGCACGCATATTTTACGATCAAAGGCGAGAATGCGGCGATCCCTTGCAATTTGTTTAATTATAAGCGCACGTATATTCCCCGCGACGGGGACAGCGTGCTTTTGAAAGGCAGTCCGGATTTTTATGTAAAAACGGGACGCCTTTCTTTTAACGTCACGACCGTTCAGCCCGTCGGCGTCGGTCAGCTCCATATCGAGCTCGAAATGCTGAAAAAGAAGCTCGCGTCGGAAGGGATCTTTGCCGAAGAACATAAAACGGCTCTTCCCGCTTTCCCGAAAGACGTTTGCGTCGTGACGAGCAAGACGGGCGCCGTCATTCGCGATATATGCAGAACGGTGCGTAACGTAAATAAAAGCATAAACCTTCACGTTTTCAACGTGCGCGTGCAGGGCGAAGGCGCGGAAAAAGAGATCGCTTCGGCGCTGCAAAAGACGGACGGAAAATACGACGTTATCATCGTTGCGCGCGGAGGCGGCTCTTTCGAGGATCTCGCGCCATTTAATACGGAGATCGTTGCAAGGGCGATCTATGCT
>JAGCXI010000072.1 GCA_017961365.1 Clostridia bacterium | reverse complement strand
AGGCTTTCGTCGGAAAGTCGCACCCAATGCGATCCCTCGATCATTTCTTCGAAGAGGGGAAAGGGCTCTCCTTTTTCAAAGAGCGCTGTCATCTCATCCCTTCCGATTTTTGCGGGCGTATCGGCTTTGCTCTCGTTTCCCACCTCTTCTTTCGCAAAATCTTTTTCCTCCGAAATATCGGATATATCCGAAGATATCCCGTTTTCTTTTTCAGGCTCTGCCTTGGGCGTTGCGTTCTCTTCCGCTGCTTTCAATGGCGCGGCTTCGCTCGGAAGCGCGGGTGACTCGCCCTTTTGTGAGTTATTTTCCGAGCGCGCGCTTTTTCTTTCCGCGTCGCGCTTTCCTTCTTGCAAGGCAAGGAGCATCCATTTCGCGTAAGCAGCGTTTTTTTCTTCCGTGGCGAAAAGCGCGTCCGCCCCGCGTGCAACGAGGAAGGAGAGAGGAGAATCCATCGCGGGAAAGGCGAAGAGAGGTCCCTCCTTTTCCGCTTCGAGGAGCCTTCCCGCCGTCATTGCGGCGAGAAGAGAGAGCCCTTTCGGAAGCGAGAGAAAGGTCTTTCCTCTTTCGTTTTTGAGGGTCAGGGCGGCGATGGGAGCGCCGTTTTCGTTTTTTAATAAAAGCTTTCTTACGGTCATTGCGATCTCCTTCTGCTTTTTTGGCTATACTTTTATGCGGAAAGAGGGTAGAAAAAAGCAAAGCTCTTCCTCTTTCCTTTGCAATTTATGCGGGAAAATAATTGCAATATTTGCTTTTATACTATATAATTATTTATCGGAGGCATTCTTTATGCCTTTATAAGTAAACGTGGAGATACAGTCATGCGTAAAAGAATTTTGTTGGTTATCGTTGCGATCGCGTTGCTGGCTTGCGCGTTGGGCGCGCTTGTCGCTTGCGAGAGCTATAAGGCCTCTTCCGTGATCGAAGGCGGAGAGAAGGACGCCGTCGTCCAAAGCAATGGCGGGCTTGTCGTCAAGCAAGGCGGATATTTGTATTTCGTAAATGGATATTCGGGCTATCTGACCTCGCAGGGCAAGGACAATTGGTTCGGCAATGTCGTGAAGGGCGCGATCGTCCGCGCGAAGTATCAGGCAGACGGCAGCTTGAGCGATTATGTCGTCGTCGTGCCGAAGAGCGTGATGGCGAGCTCGGAGAATGTCGGCTTCTCCATTTATGGCGAGTATATCTATTATGTCAGCCCCTCCGCGGATGAGGATCGTTCCGGTTCCGTGCAGACCGACACCTTGCAGTTCCTTCGCACCAAGCTCGACGGAACGGGCACGCAGCTCATCTTGAGCATCGACAATACTTCCGTGAAGTATAAGTATACGCCCACCGCGCTTTTCATTTATGACAATTCCGACAGCAAGCTTTATGCTAAGGATCTCACGAAGAAGCGCTTCAAGAAGAAGGACCTCGGCACCTGCGTTGCGGAGGAAGTCTCGAGCGTTTATTTCCCCAAGAACGAGAGCTATGATCCCGAAAAGGGCGTGACCGCCGCGGATTACGTTTTCTATACAAAGAGCTCCAAGGCGTCTTATGAGTACAGCAATACGCTTTACGTCGTCTCTCCCGACGGCAAGGTGAATAAGGAAGTCATCGGCGAGAATACCTATGCGGACGCGAAATACAATGTCTCCTTGGTCTCCTCCGTGGTGGAAGACGAGAAGGTCACGATCTATTACACCAAGACCTCTTATGTCGGCACGTCCTCGAGCGGCACGGTCGTCGGGACGTATGCGTACCGTTTCCAAGATGCGGAGTTCTCTTTTGCGGCGGCGAATGAGAAGAAGCTCACGACGAAGAGCCTCTCCACCGTCTTCCCCCTCGGCTATGAAGCGGGCGTCGTCGTTTACGGCAGCGACCAGAATACCGTGCTTTATCAAAATGACGAGAAAGTGACGACCTTCGGCGCGTTGAAGATGAATACGCTCGTGGCGGTTCGCGACGGATATTTCTATTATGTAAACGGAGATAATAAGATCCTTCGTTTTGCGATGGACGACAGCGCCAATGCTTGCTTCGCCTATGGAACGAGCGAGAGCGTGATGACGTCCTTCACCGGCGTGGAGTATTTCGACGGTTATCTCTATATGATCGTGGATGACGAATATGATTATGTTTATCGTCTCAAGCTCGACACCATCAGCGCCACCGATCCCGACGCCTCCGCTTTGGAGCGCATCGGCATCCTCTCCGCTGCGGACGAAGAGAAGATGAAGAAAGCGGAAGAAGAAAGCGAGGAGTGATCGCGCTTTTATAGGATAGTAAGCGAGACGGCGGAAGCGTAAGCGACCGCCGTTTTTCTTTTTCGAGCGCGCAGAGGGAAAGCGGACGCCGCGCCTTCTTCGCGAAGCGGTTTTCGGACGCTTTTGTCCGTGATCTCGGGAGAAATCCGCAGTCCACCTTTCACGGGGCTTTTCCCGCCGTAAAATAATTATTCTCTTTTTCGAAAAAATTGTTTACAAATATATAATTTATCCATATAATAATGGAACAAAGGCAAATCGCCCGAGAAAAGGAGTCATTTATGCCGAAGTATAAGCTTTGTCCGCGTTGCGAACTGAATTATATCTTGGAAGATGAAGAATATTGCAGCGTCTGTAAAGACGAATTGCATGGCGTCATCCCCGTGGAGGAAGAAGACGACGATCTTCTCGTGAAGACTTGTCCGCGTTGCGGCGCGCCCATCTCCGAAGATATGGATTATTGCGAGAATTGCAGGCAGGAATTCGACCGCATCAAGGATATGCGTGAGGACGACGAAGACTGGGACGAGGAGAACGAAGAAGAGGAGAATGAGGATCTCGAGGAAGAAGAGCTCGACGAGACCATCACGGACGAAGACGCGGACGCGGAATTCGGAAGTGAGGAAGAGGAAGAGCCTCTCGAGGATTACGTGGACGACGAGGATGACGAAGAAGCGCGTCTCGGCTTCGACACGAATGTGGATGACGTCGAGGACGATGACGAAGAAGACTTCGACGATGAAAAAGAGGATGATGACGAGGATTGATCCTCTTGAAGCTTCGAAATGATTGTGAAATGAAAATAGGACTGTTGATCGCAGTCCTTTTTCTTTTTTATGTTTTTATTATTTTCGGATGGGGAAAAGCGTCTTGCGCATACTGGCTGTATGTATTACAGCTATCACGGCGTAGCGAAGAAACTCATTCGGGAAGGGCATCTTGTCGGCTATGAAATGACGACTTCGAAGGAAGGGAGGCGAATGCTCCTTCTCTTTTTTGACAGTCATCCGCCGATGCCCATCCGCGAAGAAAGGATCCTCGAATACGCGGATCTTCTCCCGTCACATCTTATTCGGCGCGGCGATCCCGAGCAAAGTGAGTGAATTCGCGAGCACCTGTTTGACGGCGAAGGTCAGCGCAAGACGGGCGTTTTTCACGCTCTCTTCCGCGTTCAGGATGCGATTGTCGATGTAATACTTATTGAAGAGCTCGGCAAGATCCACGGCATGTCTCGTGATGACGCTCGGCTCGCGTTTTTCCGCCGCAGAGCGGAGCATATCCTCGAAAGAGGAGATCGCGCTGATGATCTCATGCGCATTCTCGAGGGCGGAGAAATCCGCCTTTTCGATGTCGAAGCCGCCCGCTTTCTCGATGAGGCTCGCGCAGCGCGCGTGCGTATATTGTACGTAGGGACAGGTCTCTCCGTCGAAATTCAGGACTTTGTCATAGCTGAAAGTGATGTCCTTGATGCGGTTATTGATGAGCGCGCCGAAGATGACCGCGCCCACGCCCACTTCTTCCGCGATCTCGTCTTTCTTTTCGAGATTCGGATTCTTTTCTTCGATGATGGACTTCGCTTTCTCCACGGCGGAGTTCAGGACGTCTTCGAGATAGACCACTTTGCCTTGGCGGCTGCTCATCGTGCCGTCCACGAGGGAGACCATGCCGAAATTCACGTGCTCGAGATCTTTCGCCCAAGGCTCGCCGAGAAGCTCCAGCACTTTGAAGACTTGCTTGAAATGCAAGTTCTGCTGATACGCCACGACGTAAAGGCATTTATAGAAATCATAAGTCTTCTTGCGATAATACGCCGCCGCGAGATCGCGCGTCGCATAGAGGGTGGCGCCGTCCGAGCGCACGAGCAGGCAAGGGGGCATATCGTCGCCCACGTCCACGATCTTTGCGCCGTCGGACTCCACCAAAAGACCTTTTTCTTCCAGCTTGTCCAGCACGGGCTGCATTTTGTCATTATAAAAACTTTCGCCCGCATAGCTGTCGAAATCGATCCCGAGCCTGTCATAGACCCGCTTTGCTTCCGCGAGGCTGACGGCTTTGAAACGCTCAAAGAGGGCAAGTGCTTCCTTGTCTCCATCCTCGATGAGCTTGAAATAATGTCTGCCGAGGTCGTTTAAGGATTCGTCTTGCTCCGCCTCTTGATGGAAGCGCACGTAGAGCTTATGCAGGGCTTTTACGCCGCCTTTCTCGATGTCCGCGTCCTCGCCCCATTTTTTATAAGCGACGATCATCTTGCCGAACTGCGTCCCCCAATCACCGAGGTGATTGATGCGCACGACGGTATAGCCGAGGGCGGAGAAGATGCGTGAGAGCGCGCCGCCGATGACGGTCGAGGAGAGATGTCCGATATGGAAGGGCTTTGCGATATTCACGGAAGAGAAGTCGATGCAGATCGTCTTGCCCTTGCCGAGGTCGCTTTTGCCGTAATTCTCCTTTTCGCGGAGCACCTTCAAAAGGGTGTCTTTCGCCATATTCTCGCGCGAGAATTTGAAATTAAGATATCCGTTCAGCGCGGCGCAGGAGAGGAGATAAGGCGGGAGATCTTGCGAGATCTTCGCCGCAAGCTCTTCCGCGATCTGCACGGGGGATTTCCGCAGGGCTTTCGCAAAGCGGAAGCAGGGAAGCGCCACGTCCGCGAAGGCAAGATCCTTCGGCGCGGAGAGAAGGGAGGCGATCTCTTCTTCGGAGACGCCCTCTATTTTGATGAGAGATGCGATGCGTTCGTTACGGTCCATATCACACGTTGAAGCGGAATAAGATGACGTCGCCGTCTTTCACGACGTAATCTTTCCCTTCGCTCCTTACTTTTCCTTTTTCTTTCGCGACGGTCAGCGAGCCCAGTTCCATCAGATCTTCATAGGAGACCACCTCGGCGCGAATGAATCCGCGCTCGAAATCCGTGTGGATCTTGCCTGCCGCCTGCGGGGCTTTCGTGCCTTTCTTGATGGTCCAAGCGCGCGTCTCTTTCTCACCCGCGGTGATGTAAGAGATGAGCCCCAGCAGCTCGTATCCCGCGGTGATGAGCAGGGAGAGTCCGCTTTCTTCGATGCCGAGCTCCTCGCGGAAGAGGTCGCGATCTTCTTTGTCGAGGGCGGAGAGCTCCGCTTCCACTTTCGCGGAAAGCTTGATGACTTTCGCGTTCTCGCGCGCCGCGATCTCACGCACTTGTTTGACGTAATCATTGTCCTCTTTTCCGATGTCGCTCTCGGCGATATTCGCCACGTAGATGACTTTCTTGGTGGTCAGGAGGAAGAGCGTGTCGTAATAAGCCGCCTCTTCTTCGGTGGCGTCGATGCTCCTTCCCGTTTTGCCTGCGGACAGGTGGGCATACATCTTTTCCAGCATCTCGATCTCGGGCAGGTATTTTTTATCGCCGCTCTTGGCTTGCGTGCGCACTTTTTGCAAGCGCTTTTCCACGCTCTCGAGATCGGCGAGCACGAGCTCAGTGTCGATGATTTCGATATCATCCTTCGGGCAGATGCGCCCCTCGACGTGCTCGATATTCGGATCCTCATAGCAGCGCACGACGTGGGTGATGGCGTCCACTTCGCGGATGTGAGAGAGGAATTTATTCCCGAGACCTTCGCCTTTGGAGGCGCCCTTCACAAGCCCTGCGATGTCCACGAATTCCAGCACGGCGGGCGTGACTTTCTTGGAGTCATAGAGCTTTGCGAGATCGTCCACTCTCTTGTCGGGGACGGGGACGACGCCCACATTTGGCTCGATGGTGCAGAAAGGATAGTTTTGACATTCCGCGCCGGCGGATGTGATGGCGTTGAAAAGCGTGGATTTACCGACGTTGGGCAGTCCTACGATACCGAGTTTCATTCTGGCACTTCCTTTGGCATATAAGCCGATGAGATTTCATAAAATGTAAGGTTATTATACAGTCTTCGCGCGCGGAAAGCAATATAAATCGACTAAAAACTCGGAAGGAGGGGGGGATATGACCTATCTGAAAGCGATCTTACTCGGACTTACGCAAGGGCTGACGGAATTCTTGCCCGTCTCGAGCAGCGGGCATCTCCTTCTTTTGGAAAAGCTTTGTTTCGCGCCGACGTCGCTCTTTTTGAATCTCGTCTTGCATATCGCCACGCTTCTCGCCGTGCTCATCGTGATGCGGCGGGAAATCCGGAGCATCCTGCGTCATCCCTTTTCGAGCGAACTGAAATATATCTGCCTCGCCTCTTGTCCGACGGTTTTGATCGCTTTGCTTTTCTCCCTTTTCCTCCCCGATCTACTGACGGGCGCGATGCTTCCTTTCGGGTTCTTACTCACGTCGGCGCTCCTTTTCTTGACGGAAAGTCTCTCCAAGGGACGGGGAAGGGAGATCGGCGTGAAGAATTCCCTTTTCACGGGGGTCATGCAGGGGATCGCTGTCTTGCCCGGCGTCTCGCGAAGCGGGGCGACGATCTGCGCGCTTCGGCTCACGGGCGTAGAGGGGGATCAGGCGGCGGCTTTCTCCTTTCTTCTCTCTCTGCCCGTCATCGCGGGCGGCTTTCTTTCCGAGGGAATAAAAAGCGGATTTTCGGTGGAAGGCGCGGCGTTCCCCGTGGTGGGGGCGGCTTTTCTCGCCGCTTTCCTGAGCGGGCTCTTCGCCGCGCGGTTTATGTTGAAAAGAGCGAAAAAGGGGCTTCTGCCTTTCGCGATCTATACGTTATTGATCGGCGCGGTGAGTTTTTTTCTGCTTTGAGAAAGAAAGTCAAATGCGGAGGAAAGAAAAGAAAGTTTCCGGGATCGCCGTCTCTTGCAACCCGCAAGTCAACGTGACGCGGCATTTTCCGTTATAAGAGAGCATCGCGAGATTTAGCGGCGCGTTGCGGTTATTATTCAAGAAGAAGCGGACGGATTTCACGTGCGCCGCCGTTTGCGGGGCGATCGAGAAGACGCCGAGATTGGAGAGGATCGCCGTCTGGCGCACTTTGTTCAGCAGTTTATGCGTGAGCTTGAAAACGGGATATTTGATGAAAAGCGGCGTGCACTTAATGATGGGCAGGGAGAGTCCCGTGACGACGTCGTCGAGATCATCCCGCATTCTTTCCGGCGTGATCTTTTCGCGGAATTGCAGGCATACGCTTTCGAGCACGGAGGAAAAAGAGAAATCCGTCCTGCCTTTCTCGAGATCGATCCGCTCGAAGCAGACGAAATTTCGTAGGGTTTTCGAGGGGAAAAAGCGGCGGAGATCGATGGGGATAAAGAGGGAGACGGATTTTTCAAGGGGCGCGGTCGTCGAAGAAAGAATGGCGGTGAGATATGCAGCCGCGACGTATTCCGTCAGGGTGGCGCCTTGCGTTTTCGCCTTGTTTTTCAGCGTTTCGAGGTCCATTTCTTCGGAGAGAAGGCGCGGGCGGAGGCGGAAATTCTTTTTGTCTTTCAAAAGACCGAAGACGCTTTCCCCGTTATAACGCTTCAAAGAGAGCTTCCGAAGCGGACGTTTCTTTCCGCATTCGAGAAAGGCGTCTTTCGGGGAAAAGTCCCGCGGCGGAAGATCGGGAGAAAAATTTTCTCTTTTCCCGACGTATCTTGTCAAAAGATCGGAGAAGAAGGCGGCGCCGACGTTTCCGTCCGTCAAAGCGTGGAAGACTTCGAAGACGATCTCTGCGCCGTGATAGGCGAGGCGAAAGGGATAGCCGTTCGTGTCCTCTTTCCGCAGGGGAGCGAGGGGCGGACGGTCGTCCTCTTTCACGAGGAGCGGAGCGCCGTGTTCCCTGAGCTTATGCGCGAAAAAGCCCGCGACGATCTCGGATCGAAAAGAAGGATAGTCCCGAAGGGTCTCTTCGAGGCTTTCTTTCAAAAGGAGGGGATCCGCTTCTTGATCGAGGGTGGCTTCAAAACGAAAAAGACTCTCTGTTTTTCGCGTTCTCATCAGAGGATACGCGATCGCAGAGAGGTCTAAAGGATAGGTTTTTTTCTTCATCGATCAGGCGGCTTCTGCCACGGGAAGGGTGACGTTAATGAGCTTCAAAAGAGGATTCGCTTGCATGAAGGGTTTCGCGATGACGCCGTCCAAAAGGAAAGCATCCGCTTTATACGCCCAGTTCGCGCCGTCGTCGAAGCGCGCGATGAGAACGCCCGCGCCCCAAAGGAGCGCCACGAAGATCACGAGGGTGATGACGGCGCCGATCGCGCGGTCGATCTTGCTGAAAACGGCGTGCTTTTTATCGTCGAGGAAGACGAAGATCTTCTTGCGGACGATATTGCGCACGATGGCGAGCGCGATGACGAGGATGACCCAGAGGATGATCTCGCAGATATAACGAGCGATATTATAGGCGATGGAGCTTCGCAACGTGGTGCCGGGGATCGCCGCTTTTTCGATGAAGGATGCGAGATATTGTCCCACGACGGGGATATTCTCGGAAATGGTGGATTTCAGAGGGATATCGCCGGACTCGCCGACATAAAGCACGCCGTCTTCGCCGAGCACGATCTCGGTGTCAAGCAGCGTCGCGAAATCCCCGCTTGCGGGGAGGGCATTCGCGATAGGCGCCATAATGGTCTGCGCCGCGCTCGTATAGACCACGCCTTCGTCCGTATTTTTCTGCAAGACGAGAGGGCAGACCGCCGCGGAGATGAAAGAAGCGCCCACCATAATGACGAGCAACATAAAGAGCCCGAAGAAAATCTTCGCGCCGCCTTTAACGATTCCTATAACGGCAAAAAGCAATGCTCCGCCGATGATAACAAAATCCATCAGTCCCATAACTCCATTATATACTCAGCTTAAGCGATTTGCAACACTTTGCGGGAAATAACGAAAGGTTTTTCGAAAGAAGGCGCGCGCAGGCTCTCTTCAGGCGATTTTCGGCGTATCAAGTCTTGCCTCGTCGTCCATAATTGCGATATGGAAAAGATGGGCACGGTGGTGGTTTGTATCGGCAGCGATAAGGTCTCGGGGGATATGCTGGGACCTCTTGTGGGAAGCAGCTTGCGGGAGGAATATCATCTCTGTTGTCCCGTATACGGCGCGGTGGGCGAGAGCGTGAACGGGCTGAATCTCGGCGCGTATCTCGCGATGCTCGGGGAAAAGCACGCTGCGGATTCCGTCATCGCGGTGGACGCCGCGCTCGGAAAAGCGGCGGACGTCGGCAAGATCCGTTTGAAAAGAGGCGGGATCCGCGCGGGCGGCGCTTTGGAGAAATCTTTCGGGAAAGTGGGGGACGTCGGCATCGTGGGTGTCGTCGCAGAAGAGCAGGCGCCGGAGGGCGTCTATGCCGCTCTTCTCGCCGTTCCTTTCGCCTTCGTCTCCGAGCTCGCAGGGCGTATCGCCAAGATGATATACAGCGTCTTGCAAGGGAGATAAGCCTGTTTTCCCCTTCGAAAGAAGCTTTTTATGACGCAAATTTAAGAAAAGTTTTGTTGATATATACGGTGTATCATGCTATAATATACTAACGATAAAACGCAGTTCCGAGCGAAAAGGGAACGGTTTTTTGGAGGAGTCAATGTTCAAGAGCAAAGCATCTAAGACGATAAGCGTGATCATCACGATCCTGCTCTGTATCGTGCTCGTCGTCGTGCTCGTGGAGTTATTTACGCAACGCCCCGTCGAGATCTCCTATGATCGCTTCGTGGAGATCGTCGAGAATAACGGCGCGGATAATGAGAACGGAGCCATCGCCGCGGTCTATATCGAGGGAAATTATCGGATGAATATCCTTTTTAAGGATAGCAAGTCGAAGTCCATCTCGAATAACCCCGACGCTTATGTCTATATCCCGAATCGGACGACGCCCATCGAGATGATCTATGAGCTCGAAGCGAAAGGGGCGACTGTCCCGACGATCATCTTGAATGATCCGTCCAAGAATAGCATTTGGTCTTCTCTTTTGCCCATTGTGATCGGCATCGTCCTCATCGGCGTCTTCCTTTTCATCCTCAATCGGCAGAATATGGGCGCGAATAATAAAGCGATGAGCTTCGGCGCCACCAAGGCGCGCGTCACGGGAAATGTCAAAGAGCGTTTCAGCGACGTAGCCGGCGCGGAAGAGGAAAAAGAAGAGCTCAAGGAGATCGTGGAGTTTCTCCGCGCTCCGCAGAAATTCACGGACGTGGGGGCGAAGATCCCCAAAGGCGTCCTTCTCGTCGGGCCTCCGGGCACGGGTAAGACCCTCTTCGCGAAAGCGGTCGCGGGCGAAGCGGGCGTGCCATTCTTCAGCATCAGCGGCAGTGATTTCGTGGAGATGTTCGTGGGCGTGGGCGCTTCCCGCGTGCGCGACCTTTTCATCCAAGCCAAGAAAAATATGCCTTGTATCGTCTTCATCGATGAGATCGACGCGGTGGGTCGCCAGCGCGGCGCGGGTCTCGGCGGCGGGCACGACGAGAGAGAGCAGACTTTGAATCAGCTCCTTGTCCAGATGGACGGATTCGAGGCGAATGACGGCGTCATCGTGATGGCGGCGACGAATAGAGCGGACATCTTGGATCCCGCCCTTCTCCGTCCGGGCAGATTCGATCGGCAGATCTATGTAAATGCGCCCGACGTCAAGGGCAGAGAGGAGATCCTGCGCGTGCATTCGAGGAATAAGCCGCTTTCGGGCGACATCGATTTCAAGACGGTGGCGCGTCTCACCATCGGCTTTACGGGCGCGGATATCGCGAACCTTCTCAATGAAGCCGCGATCCTCGCCGCGAGGGCGAATCGTCGCGTGATCATCATGCAAGACATCCTCGAAGGGATCAATAAAGTCATTATGGGGCCGCAGAAGAAGAGCCGCGTCGTGACCGAGACGGATAAGCGCATTACGGCGTATCACGAGAGCGGACACGCCATCGTAGCGAAGGTGCTTGAGAATTGCGACGAAGTACAGGAAGTCAGCATCATCCCGCGCGGAATGGCGGCGGGCTATACGCTGACCCGTCCCGAGACGGACGACAGCCACGTCACGAAGAATAAGCTCCTCGACACCATCTGCATGATGCTCGGCGGCAGGGCGGCGGAGTCCATCGTCATCAAGGATATTTCCACGGGCGCGAGCAATGACATCCAGCGCGCCTCTTCCATCGCGCGTTCGATGGTGACGGAATGGGGCATGAGCGACGTCATCGGGAATCTTTATCTCGGAAGCGATCACGAGGTCTTCATCGGAAAGACTTATGGGCAGCATAGCGACGTCAGCGAGAGCATGTCCGGCATCGTGGACACGGAGATCAAGAAGATCATGGACGAGGCGTATAAGCGCGCCTTCGAGATCCTCGAGAAACACCGCGACGTGATGGAGAAAATGGTCACGCTTCTCTATGAGAAGGAGACCATCTTCAAAGAGGAAGTGGACGCGCTTTTCGAGGGCGCGAGCGTGGAGGACATCCTCAAGAAAGATCGCGTGGCGGAGGAGCTGAGAGCCGCTCGCAAGAACGGCGTGGTCATCGTTCCCGAAAAGAACGAGAGCGAGACGGCGTCCGTCGAAAAAGAGACGGAAGCTCCCGCGCCTTCGGAAGAGAAGAAGGAAGAGCCGCCGAAGGAAGATTGACGCGAAAAACGATCGATACGGCAAAAATGTCTCGCACCTTTTTGTGCGAGGCGTTTTTTTATCTCGACTCGCGGGGAAGGCGCGCAAAAAAGAAGAAAAAGGCGAAAAAAGGTTGACGAACGATCTTCGAATGATTATACTTTCTATTATTCGATAGAGGCGCGTGTCCTTATGAGAAGCCGCGGAGCAGGCAAGTCCGCGGGGGGAAAGGAAGGCACGCCGAAGGGGACGATCCAGCCTGTAACGTTCGTTTCCTGGGGTGCGGGAGAATATCCCGCGCACTGTCGCGAGCGCTCGGTTTCCGAGCCTCACGGAGAGCTATCCACCTTTGCGGCATCTTTTGTTTGTGGGCGGCTCTCTTGCCGCTTTTTTCTTTTATATTAAGGATAGCGCGGCGTTATCACCGATCAAAATGCGTCGATAGGCGCGAAAGGAGAAAAATATGGGATTTTTAGACTCAAAGAACGTGGTCAAGATCGGCAAACTGACCTTGACGCGTAAGCAGATTGTCAATATCTGCGTGATCGTCGTGGCAGTGATCGCGATCATCGTCTTTGCGGCGGCGATCAATAATCACGGTACGGTGAAATGCCCCGAATGTTTGGGCGCGGGCGAAGTCCTGACCAATAATCCGACCTGCGAGACCTGCGAAGGCGAAGGTAAGATCGCCGTCATCGAAGACGGAAATGCAGTGATCGTCGATTGTCCGGACTGCGAAGGCGAAGGTAGCGTCGAGGTGGATGAAGCCGTGATGTGCACGTGCTCGGAATGCGGCGGTGAAGGCGTCATCGAGGCGGAAAACCGTTACTACGGCACTTTCGTTTCCTTGCTTCCCCCGATCATTGCCATCGTGCTCGCGCTCATCACGAAAGAGGTGTATAGCTCTCTCTTCGTCGGTGTCTTGGCGGGCGCGCTCTTTAACGGCGGATTTAATTTCGCAGCGTCCATGGACGCAATGGTCGGCGATGGCTTTATCGGCGTGCTTGCCGATGGCTGGAATATCGGTATCATTGTCTTCCTCGTCATCCTCGGCGCGATGGTCGCCTTGATCAATAGCGCGGGCGGCGCGGAAGCTTTCGGCAGATGGGCGAAGAAGCATATCAAAACGAAGACGGGGGCGGCTCTTGCCACCTTCTTCCTCGGCGTGCTCATCTTTATCGACGATTATTTCAATTGTCTTACCGGTGGTAGCGTGATGCGTCCCGTGACGGATAGAAAGAAGATCAGCCGTGAAAAACTCGCTTATCTCATCGACGCGACGGCGGCGCCGATCTGTATGATCGCGCCCATCTCGTCTTGGGCGGCGGCGGTCAGCTCCACGGCGAAGCAGGTGGGCACGAATGGCATCAGCCTTTTCGTGAATGCCATTCCTTATAACTTCTATTCCTTGCTCACCATCGTGATGATCATCGCTTTGATCCTTCTCCGCATCGACTTCGGTCCGATGAAGAAATATGAGAAGGCGGCGGAGATGATGGAGGATATCGACGAGACCGAAGAAGAGGATACCGCCGTGAATCATAGCGGCAGCCGCGTCATCGACCTCGTGATCCCCGTGGCGCTGCTCATCCTTTCTTGCGTAATGGGCATGCTTTATTCGGGCGGCTTCTTCAGCGGAGATAACAAAGGAAACCTCATCGCGTCCTTCGGCGACAGCGACGCCTCCTTCGGCTTGACTTGGGGCAGCGTCATCGCGCTCGTGGTCACGGTGATTTATTTCATCGCGAGAAAGCGTCTCACCTTCAAGCAGGCGATGGAGAATATTCCCAAAGGCTTTACGGCGATGGTGCCCGCCATTATGATCTTGACCTTTGCTTGGTCTTTGAATGCGATGACCTCCGGGCTCGGCGCGGCGGGCTTCGTCGGAAACCTGATGAAAGGCTCTGCGGCGGGTCTTATGAATATGCTCCCCGCGATCATCTTCCTCGTAGCGCTCGGCTTGGCTTTCGCCACGGGCACGTCTTGGGGTACTTTCGGCATCTTGATCCCCATCGTTGTGGCGGTCTTCGGGAAGTCGGGCGGCGAGCTCCTCGTCATCGGTATTTCCGCGTGCTTGGCGGGTGCTGTCTGCGGTGACCATTGCTCCCCGATCTCGGACACCACGATCATGGCGTCTGCAGGAGCGGATTGTAATCACGTGAATCACGTGTCCACGCAGCTTCCTTATGCGCTTACGGTAGCGGGCGTTTCCTTCGTGAGCTTCATGTTGGCGGGCGCCATCAAGAGGTGGTATGTCGTCCTCCCCATCGCGATCATTCTTATGATCGGCGTGCTCTTCGGCATCAAGTATCTCCAAAAGTATCTTGAAGCGAAGAAAGGCGCGGAGGCGGTCGCCGAAGGCGAAGCGGAAATCGTCGAAGAAGCGGCTCCCGAAGCTCCCGCAGAGGAGAAGAAGGAAGACTGATCTTTACGGCATTTATGAAAGAGAGAGCCCATGCCTTTCGCGTGGGCTCTTTTGCTTTCCGATTGACTTTTCGCGATGTCGATGATAAGATGACAGCAGGCTTAAAAAAGTCTTATAGGAGTAATGGGAAGATGGAGAGAAGAGAAGTCGTGGCGGCGCTCATTCGAAAGGGAGATCGTTTTATGATCTGCAGGCGTCCCGAAGGGAAAGCCCGCGCGGGACTTTGGGAATTCGTCGGGGGAAAGGCGGAAGCGGGCGAGACGCTCGCGGAGGCGCTCATTCGCGAATGCCGCGAGGAGATCGGCGTCACGGTGCGCGTAGGCGCGCCTTATATGGAAGTCACGCATGATTATCCCGATATCCTCGTCCATCTAACGCTTTTCGAGGCGGAGATCGAAGAAGGCGTTCCTGCGCCGATGGAGCATAATGCCATCGCTTGGATCGCGCCGAATGAGATCGATCATTATTCTTTCGTCCCTGCGGACATGCCCATTCTCGAGAAATTGCGGAGAGCATGACAGGCGCGCGGATATCCTCCTTGCGAGATGCCCGCGTGGCAATTTAGAGTTTTTTCTTTAATTCTTTTTTCAAATATAAATATCGTTCGTATTTTTCCGTATTCGCAAAGTGTTCTTCTCTCGACTGCGGATTTTTGCGGTCGAAAGTCAGCTCTTTTCCGCCGAATTGTTCGCTCGTAAGGTCGAAAATGACGTCGTCCACGGCGTTATAGCAGTGGAAGCTGCCGTCTTCGAGGGGGATGCCGTAGACCTCGCCGCCGAAGATGTCCTGCGCGAGAAATGCCGTGACAGAACATTGACCGAGGGTTTTATTCGCCTCGGACCATTCGGGGCGCAGTCTCGGCGCGCAAGTGTATTCGCACCAGATCTCGGAGAGCAGGTCATAGAGATGACGCTGATCGCGGAGCGCGGCGTATTCGGGCGCGGGAGTAAGGGGCTTGGATGTATTTCCGAAAAAAGCGTATTTCATCATTTTCTCCTTTTCGGATAGTATAGCGCACTTTTTGTAAAATGTAAATGCCGTTTCAGGGGGAAATCGCGCGTATCTATTTACAGATTTCGACAGAATATGATAAAATCACCTTAAAAGCGCAAGGAGGCTAGAATGAAGCGGTCTTTCCGAATGATCTTCATAGCTTTGATCGTCGCGATGAGCCTCGTCGTACTCTTTGCTTGTAAAGGCAAGGGGGAGTCTGTCGCCGATTTGACGAGTCAGCCGCAAGCCGAGACCGAGGCGCCCGCTTCTTCGCAAGAGGAAAGCGCGGAAAGCAATGAGGAAGAAGCTGCGGGCGAAGAGGAGGAAGCGCCTCCCGCAGGAGAGACGACCCAAAGTCAAGAAGGTGGCGCGGATGCCACCGCCACCCAAGAAAATGCGGGCGGCGATGGGACGGAAGAAAATGCGCAAGGCGAGAATGCCCTGACCGGCGGAGGGGATGACGAAAACGGCGACGGAGAGAGCGGGGAAGATGCGCTTTCCGACGACGGGGATGCGACGGAAGATTATCTTTCTTATCTTTATAGAACGGATCGAAAGCAGTATTACGAATATCGCGCGGAGCAAAGGGAGATCGAGATCCTTCCCTTGACATTTTTTGACCTCAGCGCAAAGAACGAGATCGGTTATCCCGTTTCGGACAGCGCCGATCAGGCGGGGGATTATTCCCTTTCGGCGCGGGGTGAGAACGTGGCTTCTCTTCATCTCGCCCAAGACGGCAAGATCACTTTTTCGCAGAACGGCGCTTCGGCGGAAGGATCGCTTTGGGGCGATTACGACAGGGCGTACGAGGTCATCACGGAATGCGAGGGGGATGTCTTCGGGATTTGCTCCGTCGCCGCAAGCAAGGCGAAAGTGATTTATTTCCTCGTGATCGATCAAGACGCTTATGAGATCTTTTTCCGCAAGGAATCGAGCCTCGTGCAGATCGACGCGGAGCCCGAAACGATCCGCAGTCTTATGCAGGAAGCTCCGAAAGAACCTGTCGAAGACACAAATGCGGAAGAAACGAAAAAGGATGTGCCCCAAGAGGATGATACTTCGGCGCCCAATTCGCAGACGGACTTGACGCACGATCCGACGGAAGACGAAGAGACTGCGCGAAAGAAGGCGCTTGCGGCGATCTCGGAGAGCGGATGTTATTCCTTTTTCGAAGGGTTCGGCGGCGTAGCGGAGATCTCGGGCGATGTGACGATCACGGCGGAAAGAGAAGCGTATTCGCTTGTTTTTAGCGAGATGTCGGCGCAGGAATTCGAGGCGGCGGAGGCTTTCTTTGACGGGATGTCGGTCTTGATGTTCTCCGAAACGTATAGGATGTATCAGTCAGCGTTCGGAGAGAAGGTCTTCACCTTTACGTTGCTTTTATCGGAGAGCGAAGGCAGCATCTCTTTGCGGGTGGAGTACGCCGCATAATTGGGCGGTCTCGATTTGTTTTACAGTCTTCGAAAAAAGCGGAGAGATGCTCCGCTTCGGATCGGTTTTTTATTTTTACTCGGAAGTCAGATCTTTAAATGCACTTCGCCCGCGATGAGCTCTTGTTCTTCGCCGTTATGATATCGCACGTAAAGTCCCAGCCGAGGGGAAAGCCCCGTGACGGTGGCGGCTTCTTCTTTTTCGCCTTGTATGACGCGTACGGTTTTGCCCGTGAGGAAGGAAAGCGACGCGTAGTCCTCCCGCAGGCGCGTGAGATCATGATGCTCGATGCGGCGGAAGACGCCGCGTAGGATCGCGGCGGCGAGCGCTTCTTTATCCCCTTCGAAATAAGCGATTTTGCCAAGGAGCTCCGAGGGCAAAAGCCCCTTGGGCGTCCCTATATTTATGCCGATGCCGAGGACATAGCTCCGCCTGCCTTCGCGGAGGACGCTCTCTGTCAGAATGCCGCAGACTTTCTTGTCGTCAAGATAGACGTCGTTCACCCATTTGATACGGGCGGAGAGCTTCGTCACTTCGCGGATCGCTTCCGCCACCGCCACCGCCGCGATATGCGTGAGGAAAGCGGCTTCCTCGCCGAGGGTGGGGAAAAGGAGGCTCATATAGAGTCCGTCCTCGCTGTAAAAAGAGCGTCCTTGCCTGCCGCGCCCCGTCGTCTGTTTTTCGGCGAAGAGGACGATCGGGCGGAGGATCCGCTTTTCGGCGGAGAGCGTCTTGAGATCATCGTTTGTGGATCCCGTTATGCGCTTGGCTCGGATGTCGAGATCGAAGCCGAGCAGGGAGCGTATTTTCGCAGTGTCGAGCGTGCTCATATCTTTATCATAAAGAAAAAGGCGCCCGAAGTCAACCTCCCGAGAGAAGAGGACGGGGCGCCGAAAGATCGCTTTCCGATTATACGCCGGAATATGCCGAGAAGCCGCCGTCCACGGGGATCACCGTGCCCGTGACGAAGCCGCTTGCCTTGTCGTCCGCGAGGAAAAGCAGGCAGCCCACGAGATCCGAGATCTCTCCGAATTTCTTCATCGGGGTGGCTGCGAGGATCTTGCCCGTGCGCGCGGTGGGGGTGCCGTCCGCATTGTAAAGCAGCGCGCGGTTCTGGTTCGTGACGAAGAATCCGGGCGCGATGGCGTTGCAGCGAATGTTGCAGGGCGCAAAATGCACGGCGAGCCATTCCGTGAAGTTCGAGATGCCCGCTTTCGCCGCGGAATAGGCGGGGATCTTGGTCAAGGGACGGAAGGCGTTCATGCTCGAGATATTGATGATGTTGCCGCCCGTTTCGAGCATATCCTTCGCGAAGACCTGTGTGACGAGGAAAGCCGAAGTGATATTGAGGTCGAAGACGAAGCGCAAGCCGCTCTCTTCCAACGCAAAGAAATCTTTTACGCCCGTGAGATCGGGGGCCATCGTTTCATTGTCCGTGGTGGCGCGGGGGTTATTCCCGCCTGCGCCGTTGATGAGGAAATTCACCTTGCCGAAGCGCGCGTTCACCGCCTCTTTGGCTTGGAGGATGCTCTCTTTTTCGAGGCAATTGCATTTCACGGCGAGGGCATTCTCGCCGATCTCGTCTTCCACTTTCTTCGCCGCGTCGTAATTCAGGTCGAGAAGCGCCACTTTTGCGCCGCAAGAAGCGAGCGCCCGCGCGAATTCGCTGCAGATCACGCCGCCTGCGCCCGTGATCGCGATGACTTTATTTGAAAGATCCACTTGGAAAGGTATGCTCATATTTTTTCTCCTTTATTCCGATTTTTCCGACAAAACGGAGCTTTATTTCAAGTCAAAGAAAGATGCTTTGCCGATGTATTGATAGGTGAATGCGATGGCGGCGCTCCAGCCTTGCAAGCTGCCGCCCGTCGGCGCGCAAGGGGAGAAATATTCCACCGGCGTGTAATGTCCGCGACGGACGTTATACGAGAAGCAGGAGAGGAGCGGATAGGCGTAGTCTCTGCCGTAAAGGTATTTCGCATAGGCGTACATCGCCGTGAGATAGCACCAGTTCGCGCCGTTGTGATAGTCGAAGGGGCGCATGGATTTATGCGCGGTCGCCCTCCGCTCTTTATAAAGAGGATAGACGGACATTACGCCGAAATCTCCGCCTTTTTGCGCTTGGTTGTTGCGCGTCTCGAGCAGGGCTTCCATCTTGTCCAAGACGCTTTCCGCCTTTTCTTTGTCCGCGATGCCGAAGAGGAGGGTAAAGACGGTATCCACGGAGAGATTATCCTCCGTGAAATCGCGGGTCTTATAGTTTACGTAATATCCTTTTTCGCGGTCGAAAAGAAGGGTGTTGATCGCGTCTTTCACCTTGCGATATGCCGCCTCGTATTTCGCGGACGCCGCTTCGTCTCGTCCTTGATAGAGCGAGGAGGCGCAAGCGAGGGCGCGCGCGTAAAGCGCCTCCACGTAAGTGACGTAACCGTTTCGATTCACTTCGTCCGCCCAGTCGCGTTTATTATAGTCTCCGGCCTTATAAAGCAGTCCCGTTTCGTCGGCGCGGGCGGAGAGCTTTGTCAGCACTTTGTCCGCGAGTTTGAGCAGGGTAACGTCGCCGATCTTTTCTTCGAGGAGGGTCTCGTCGTCCGTATGGCGGACATAGTCCGAGATCATCATCACGAAGAAGGAAGGGCTGTCGAAATGATCCCCCCAGAAGGCGGTGAAATCCCGCTTGACCGCGGAAGGACAGCTCCCGTCGGGGGCGATCCCGCGCGCAAGGGTCAAGATCTCGTCGCGCACGTAATCGGGATGAGAGAGATAGAGCGGAAGGAGGGTGAAATAGCCGTCGCGGAAATAGGTGCGGAGCGGCTCGAGATAAGCGATCCCCGCGGCAAAAGCGCGGAAAGATCCGAGCGTTTTATGGTTCTCCAGCGCGGTGAAATACGCCGCGAGATAGAGCGCCTTTTCTTCTTCCGTCTTGACGGAAGCGGGGACGGAGACCTGCTCGATCTCTTCTTTTGCTTCCGCTTTTTTTCTGTCGAAAGCGAGGAAAGCTTGCCGATGCGCCGCTTCATCGTTGTCAAAGGAGAAGAAGAGCTTTACGCTGCCTCTCGCTTCGAGATAAAAAGCGTCGTTTTCCGTGATCCAATCGCCTTTTTCCGAGGAGGAGAGGAGGAAATTCGCGCCGCGAATGAAATCGCTGTCAAGATGCGTTTCGCTCTTTGCGTTGCGGCAGTTCAGCGTGACGGAGAGGATGTCTCCAGCTTTCGCCGAGATCTCGAAAAAGACGCCGTTATCGTCTTTCGAGAGAAAGAGCGCCGTCGTGACCCCCGCCTCGGGGAGAGAGACGCTTTGCGTCCGACCGATCATCTCGACGGTTTTTTCGAGATAAGGGTCGAGCGGCTGTCCGTTCAGCGAGAGGGAGAATGCGAAAAAGGTGGAGAGACGATCTTCGCCCTTATCCGCCACGCGATAGGAGAGGAGCCCGCCTTTGCCGTCCGCCAGCACGGCGATCTTCTCATTCGAGATGTCGTATCGCATCTCCTCGAAATAGGACCCGCTGACGCGGATGGCCCCGTTTCGGTATTCGTATCTCATAGACGATCCTCCCTTGCGAGCTCTTTATTTTCCGAGATCTTTCTCCACGGCTTCGAAGAGCCCCGAGAGATAGACGCCGCCCATCGCTCTGTCATAGAGACCGTAGCCGGGCTTGCCTTCTTCGCCCCATACGTTTCTGCCGTGATCGGGGCGGAGATATCCCTCGAATCCGTTCTCCACGAGCGCCTTGACGATGGCGTAGATGTCCACGTCGCCGTCGGCGGTGCGATGACCGTTCTCATAAAAATCCGTCTCATTCACGAATTTCAGCTGACGCAAGTGGGCGAAATAAATGCGTTTGGCGTATTTTGCCGCCATCTTGGGCAGATCGTTGAAGCGCCCCGCGCCGAGGCTTCCCGTGCAGAAGGTGATGCCGTTATGCTTGTTCGGCACGGCGGCGAAGAGCTTGTCATAGTCCTCTTCTCTTCCCACGATACGCGGCAGACCGAAGATGTCCCAAGGCGGATCGTCGGGGTGGATCGCCATATTGACGTCCGCTTCTTCACAGGCGGGCATAATGGCTTTCAGGAAATAGACGAGGTTCTCGAAGAGCTTTTCGTGCGTCATTCCCTCGTATTTGGCGAGGAGCTGATTGAGCTCTTCGGGCGTGTAGCTCTCATCCCAGCCGGGGAGGCGGAGATTCTTCTTGTCCAGCTTCGCGAAGTCTGCTTCGCAGTAAGCAAGGGAGGTCGCGCCGTCCGCATGCTTGTAATGCAGATCGGTGCGGAACCAGTCGAAGACGGGCATGAAATTATAGCAGACGCATTTTACGCCCGCTTTGCCGCAATTGATGATGTTCTGCTTATAGGCTTCGATGTATTTATCTCGCGTGGGCAGACCGAGTTTGATGTCTTCATGCACGGGGATGGACTCGATGACCTCCATCTCCAGTCCCGCCGCCGCGGCAAGCGCTTTCAAGCGGAGGAGCTTCTCGAGATCCCACACTTCGCCCACCGGCGTATCGTATACGGCGGTGACGACGCCCGTCATGCCTTGTATTTGTTTTATATAGGAGAGCGGAATGCAGTCCTTTTCTCCGTACCAACGAAAAGTCAGTTTCATATTATTATTTCTCGCTTTTGATATTTTCCGAACCCGTGCCGAAATTCAAGGTGCCTTCGACGACGTTATCATTGCCTTCTTTATAGCGGGAGACCGCCACGTGCGCCATCAGCTCTTCGCGATAAAGATCCCCGTTGAGGGGCAGGCGGACTTCCGCGCCGTTCTTCCAGCCCGAGAGCTCGATCGCATTCATCAAGGCGACGCCGTTGATGCCCTCTTTTCCGTCCACGAAGAGCGGCTCTTCGCCGAGGATCGCTTTCGTGAAATTCGTCAAGATGCCGACGTGCTGTTTGTTTTCGCCGTCGGTTTCCGGCTCGAAGACTTCGCAATTCGGCTTGGCAAAGGAGGCTTTGGACGTCTTCAGGAAGCTCTGAGAATCTTCTTCGTTCTTATAATAGGTCAGCTTCCCGTTTTCGCAGAGTAGTTTGCCTTTCGTGCCCGACACCTCGAAACGATTCGTGCCCGGAGCTTCGCCCGTTGTGGTGATGAAGATGCCGGAGGCGCCGCTCGCGTATTCGAAATAAGCCGTCACCTCGTCCTCCACTTCCACGTCGTGCCATTTGCCGTATTTGCAGAAGCCGCGCACGGACGTGGGCATCTCGCCCACCACCCATTGCACAAGGTCGAGCTGGTGCGGGCATTGATTGATGAGTACGCCGCCGCCCTCGCCTTTCCAGGTGGCGCGCCAAGAGCCCGAATCATAGTAATTCTGCGTGCGGAACCAGTCCGTGATGATCCAGTTCACGCGCTGCAGGGTGCCGATCCCGCCCTCCGAGATGATCTCTTTCATCTTGCGATAGAGGCAGTTCGTGCGCTGATTGAACATCATGCCGTAGAGCGCTTTGCTCTTCGCCGCCGCGGCATTCATCTCCTCCACCTGCTTGGTATAGACCGCAGCGGGTTTGTCCGTGACGACGTGTACGCCGCGCGAAAGGCATTCGATGGTGATGGCGGGGTGATCGTAATGCGGCACGGCGACGACCACGGCGTCGCAGACTCCGTCGTCCAGCATCTTTTTATAGTCCGTGTAATAAGCGATACCCTCGGGCAGCTTGGGACGGATGGCGTCCAGCTTTACGGGATTGATATCCGCCACGGCGGTCAAGCGGGAGAGAGGGACCTCTCCGCCGCCCAGCCGAAGGGCATAATAAGTGCCTTGATTCCCCGCGCCGATGACGGCGTAACGTACTTCTTTCATTTTACGAAAACGCCTCCTTCCTCTCTGTAACCCGCTTGGACGAGCACCTTCTTGATGGCGCTCACCGCGGCGTCGAAGGCTTCGACGTTATTCGTGAATTGGAATTTCGTCTTGAGGACGGTCTTGTCATTCAAGACATAGCCCGCGAATATTTTGAGGTGCGGCTCGACGGTGAGCACTTTGTCTCCTTTGATGCGGGAGACCAGTCCGAGGAGATCGCCGTCGCCGTACCCCGCGGGCACGAGCTCTCCCGTCTCCGCCACCACGTCTTTGATGTGGAAATAGAAAGCTCTGTCGGCAAGCTGAGAGAGGGTGTCTTCCGCCTTTTCTCCCACTTGGATGAAATTCGCGGGATCATAGACGTAATAAAGCCCCGGGGTGTTGTCGAGGACTTCTTTCGTGCGGGCGAGATTATCGCCGTAAAGACCTTTGTCGTTCTCGTGGCACATTCTGATGCCGTATTCATTGCCGATGGCGACGGTCTTTTTCATAAGGTCGAGCATCTTCTCGTGCGCGGTCTCTGCGTTATAGAAGCTGAAGCAACGGATGTTTTCCGCGCCGAGGATCTTCGCGAGTTCGCATCCTCTGCGCACGTCCGCAAGGTGTTCCTCTTCCGAGATGGAGATGTCCTTCTTGCCGATGGGGGAGCCGATGGACCACATCTTGATGCCTTCTTCGTCCAAACGGGCGCGAATGGCTTTCGCTTCTTCGTCCGTGAGCTCCATCACGTTCTTGCCGTTGATATTACGTATTTCGAGGAGGGACAGGCCGTTTCTTTTGAGACCGGCGATCTGTCCTTCGAGGCTATTATCCGATTCGTCTGCAAATGCGCTTAATCTTATCATAATGAATCTCCTTATTTCGCCAAAAGGCGTTATTTATTTTTTCATGCAAAGGGCGATGAGGTCGTCGAGCTTCGCCGTCGCGAGACATTCCACGGTGTCCGCCGCGCCGTAATAGATCTTCACTTCGCCGTCGTCTTCGAGGATCATTGCGCCCGGGAAAATGACGTCGTTGCGGAAGCCGCCCTTGGTCTCATAGTCCGCCTCGGGCGCGAGAAGCGGCTCTTCATAAAGTCCGATGACTTTCTTGGGATCTTTGAGGTCGAGCATCATGATGCCCGCATAGTATTCTTTGCCCCAAGTGTCCTCCCAGCCATTCTTCTTGGGCGGGACGGCGCGCACGGCGTGGAAGGCGGTGAGCCAGCCTTCTTTCGTCTTAATGGGCGGCGCGGCAGGTCCCACTTTCGCATTGACGTAGGGGACTTTTTCGGCGGGCAGGACGAGGTCCGTATTGCCCCAATAGCGAAGGTCGGGGGAGTCGGAGTACCAGATATCGAATTGATCGTATCCTCTGGAATATACGGGGAAGGGGCGCTCCAAACGGGCGAATTTCCCGTTGATCTTCTCGGGGAAGAGCACCATATTGCGGTTATCCGGCGCGCTCATCGAGATCCATTCGAGCTTGCGGAAGTCCTTGTCCGTCTTCGCGATGCCGCCGCGGATGCCGTGCCAAGTGCCCACGGCGAAACAAATATAGATCTCCCCGTCGATGACCTGAATGCGCGGGTCGTAGACGCGCTTGATCTCTCCGTCCGAGACCTCGAAATGCGGCTCGGGATCCACGTCCCAATGCACGCCGTCTTTGCTCGTCGCAAGTCCGATATTCGTGCCGGCGAGGTTATGGCTGCCGCGCGGCGCGCAATAGTCATTGCGGAAGAGCATATAGTACGTGCCGTCGATTTTTTGCACGCCTGCATTGAAGATGAGATCGGCGTCATAAGGGACGGATTTTTCGGTGAGAATGGGGTTTAAGGGATGACGTTTGATGACTTTTGAAGATTGGAACATAAAGAGAAATCTCCTTGACATATTTTATCGCAAATATTATAATACGAAAAAAGCACAAAATCAATAGCAATTTTTCGTAAAAACGGAGGTTTTTAGCACATTATTATGGCAAATATCCAAGTCCATTATTATCGTTTCCATAAGGAGAAATCCGTGGAGGCGATCCCGCCCTCCGTGATCCCGTATTACGACCTCACGCTCGTCCTCGAAGGCGCGCTCGAATATCGCGTGAATAATCGCCCCGTGCAAGTCGCCGAAGGGAGCGTGCTTTTGATGCCGCCGGGGACGAAAAGAGAGCGTATCGGCAAGACGGGGCACACCACCTATGTCAGCTATAATTTCCGCACGGAAGAGCCGCTTTCTCTCCCGCTCGTGCTGGAAGACGCCGTCCTCGAAGAGATCCGAATGATCGTCTATGCCTGCAATGCTTTGGAGCATAGTTATAATGAATATGCGCACGCTGCCTTGGAAGATATGACCTCCTCCATCTTGAACGTTCTGCGCTCTTACGCCACGCGGCGGCAATACAGCCCGCTGACCGAAAAGATCCTCGCGTACGTGCATGAAAAATATCGTCAGCCGATGACCTTGAAGAGCATCGCGGGGGCGATGGCGTATTCCGTGGCGCATTGCGACCAAGTCTTCAAGAAGGATATCGGCGTCTCCATCGTGCGATATCTCATCGATTATCGCATCTCGAAGGTGAAAGAATTCCTCATCGAGAACGTGATCTCTCTGCAAGAGATCGCCGAACGGACGGGTTTCGGCGAGGGAAATTATCTTTCGAGGCAGTTTCGGCAGCGCACGGGACTCTCGCCTTTGCGTTTCCGCAAGCAATTTAATCGGTGATTTCCGTTAAAAAAATCAAAAAAGCGCTTCGCCCCCGCATTGAAAAGCAAGGTGGACGGTGATATAATGGGAAAGAGATATGCGTAAGATAAAGTTTTCTGACATCATGGATAAGATCGGCGGCTTCATCGTGAAGCATCGCCTTATCATCGTGATCGTGATCGCGGTGATTCTCGGCGCGTCCGCTTACGGCATCACGCTGACGAATATCAACAGCGACATCATGAGCTATCTGCCCAAGGGGACGGACACCTATGACGGGAGCGAATTCTTCTCCGAGAATTTCGCTTTGGAGAGCAATGCCGTCTATGCGGTGAAAGGGGAGTCTGCCGAGACGTATGAAAAATTGAAAGAAGCCGTCAAGCAGGCGAAAGAGAATGAAAACGTCACGGACATTCTTTGGCTCGGGAGCTTGGACGAGATCTCCGTCGGGAAGACGGACGTTTTCTCCATGCTCGAAGGCGGCGCCGAAGCGAGAGAAAAGGTGGAAGACCTCTTTTATCAAGACGGGAATTATCTTTTGATCGTGAGCATGAATGTGGGCGCGAGCACGGATGAAGCGGGCGCGGCGCTCGCCGCCGTGAATGAGGCGCTCGGAGATCTCGAATACGTGGCGGGAGGCACGGCGCCTTTGTCCCGCAGGGTGTATAAGGACGCCATCTCCGAGCTTCCCGTGTATCTCGCCGTGGCGATCGTTCTTGTCCTCGTCATCCTCTTCCTCGTCAGCGCGAATTATTTGGAGCCCCTCGTCTTTATGCTCACGATGGGAGTCTCCATCGTCATCAATATGGGGACGAATTTCTTCTTCCCCGAGATCAGTATCATCACCTTCTGCGCGGCGTCCATCCTGCAGCTCGCGCTCGCGATGGATTATTCCATTTTCCTCACGCAGATCTTCTCGGAAGAGCGTGCCCGCGGCATCCCCGAGGAAGGCGCGATGATCACGGCGATCGGCACCACCTTCAAGACGGTGCTCGCTTCGGGGCTCACGACGATGGGCGGCTTCGCGGCGTTCTTCGTGATGAGCTTCACCCTCGGCGCGGATCTCGGCGGCGTGCTCATCAAAGGGATCTTCCTCGCGATGCTCACCGTGCTTATTTTGCAGCCTTGTCTCTTGCTCTTGCTCCGCAAGCCGATGAGCAAGACGGGGCATAGGAAGGTGCTCGACATCCGCTTCAAGAAGCTTGCGAAGTTCAGCGTGCGCCATCGCGTCATCATCGTGATCCTCTTCTCCGCGCTCTTGCTTCCCGCTTTCATCGGGCAGTATTTCCTGCCTCTTTCTTATCTCAATTTTATGCCCGAGACCGTGGGCGATCCTACCTTGGTCGCTTATGTCTCCGAGACGAGCAATCAGATCTTCCTCGCCGCTCCCGTGGATGCGAAAGACCCGATGCGCAACGTGCGTTTTGCGGAGAGCGTGGAAGCGTTGGAGGGTGTCTCCGGCGTGGCGGGGTATTATGCCTTCCTGCCCTCCGAGGCTTTCGATGAAGAGGGGCTGCTTCGCGTGCATCTCTCCGAGGATAGGACGCTCCTTGTGGATTCCGTCGCGCTCGGCAAGCAGGGCGGATATGTCTCCAAGAGCGGCTATACGATGTATATGATCTCCCTCTCGCGGGAGAATGACGTAGAGTCTTTGCAAGCGACGGAGATCTTGGAAAAGGTGAAAAAGATCGCCGCGAATACCTTCGAGGGGAAGGTCTATTCGACGGGCGTCGTGCAGGCGGTGAAGGATTTCCGCGAGCTCACGCCGCGTGATTTCAGATGGATCACCTTGATCTCGGTGGGCGTCATTTTCCTCGTCTTGTTGCTGAGTTTCCGTAATCTCGTCTATCCTTTCCTACTCGTCCTTTTGATCGAGCTCGGGACTTGGATCAATTTCAGCCTGAGCACCTTATTCGGGCAGTCTCTGAATTTCCTTGCTTATATCGTGGTGGGCGCGATCCAGCTCGGCGCGACGGTGGATTATGCCATTCTCGTGACCAATCGATACGTCGCTTTGCGGAAGACGGGGAAGGATCCGCTCTTTGCCGCCTATGAGAGCGGCACGTCCTGCACGATGAGCGTCTTGACTTCGGCGAGCATCCTCGTAGCGGCGTGCGCGAGCGTGACTTTGATCTCTTCAAACGCCGTGATCCGTGAGATCACGATGATGTGTATGCGCGGCGCGGTCATCAGCACGTTGCTCGTGCTCTTCGTCCTGCCGAGCCTTCTCGCTTGTACGTCTCGCATCCGTCAGCGCGCGGCGGAAGCGGGCGGAATGCACGCCTTGACAAAGGAATTCATCAAGCAAGCGAATGAGCATATGCGGGACACCTCGCTTTTGATGAAGGCGAAGACGCGTATCCGTTTGCAAGGTCTTTTATCTGCGGACGAGGCGGTGGAAGACCTCGAAACGCGCGGTCTTATCATCTTGCAGAAAAAGAAAGGCTATCGCTTTAATTCGGACAGCGTGATCCTTGCGAATCTCGTCCCTGCGGAAAAGAATGAAAGGGTGGTGGACCTCGGCTGCGGTTCGGGCGTAATCTCCCTTCTCATCGCAGCGAAGAGAGGCGCGCGCGTCCTTGGGCTGGAGATCCAGACGGGGCTTGCGGAGATGGCGAAAAGGAGCGTTCGCGCGAATGCCTTGCAGGATCGCGTGGAGATCATGCAGGGAGATATCCGCGAGATAGAAGGGTGTCTGCCCGCCGCCTATGCGGATAAAGTCGTCTTGAATCCGCCTTATTATAAAGCGGGGAGCGGCGGCGTGAACGCGGATGAAGAGCAAGCGATCGCGCGGCATGAGCTCAAAGTCACCCTTGCGGAAGAGGCGAAGGCGATCCGTTATCTTTTGAAAGAAAAGGGCGTGGGCTATATCATCTTGCCCATCGAACGAGAGCAAGAGGCGGACGCGACCTTTGCGGCGGCGGGGCTCTTCCCGAGGAAGAAGATCTATCTCACGTCTTCCGCAGAGAAGGCGGCGACGCGTTTCATCGCGGAATACGTCTCCGAAGCGCCCGAAGGGGAGTCGGAAAAGAGGACGCTCGTCACGACGGGCGAAGAAAACGGCATGAGCAAAGAAGTGGCGGCATTGTACCGCTCGTAAAGGAGAAATATGGCACTCTATATCGTAGGAACGCCGATCGGAAATCTCGGCGACATCACAAAAAGAGCGATCGAAACGTTGGAAAAGGCGGATCTCATCGCTTGCGAGGATACGCAACATACGAGCGTGCTTTTATCCGCGCTCGGCATTCGCAAGCCACTCGTCAGTTATTATAAGCAGAAAGAGCAGGAAGGCTCGGCGCAGCTTATCGAGAAATTGCTCGCAGGCGCGGAGATCGCTCTCGTCTCGGACGCGGGGATGCCTGTCATCAGCGACCCCGGGGCAGTGCTTGTCCGCAAGGCGCATGAAGCGGGGATCAAGGTGGAGACCGTGCCCGGTCCCACGGCGGTCACTACGGCGGCGGCTCTCGTGGGCTTGGACGGCGGCTTTGTCTTCATCGGTTTCCTGCCCGAAAAGACCGTGGATAAGAAAAAGAAGCTCGCGCCTTATAAGACGTCGCCTCTGCCTTTGGTCTTTTATGTCGGACCGCATGACGTGAAGCGCATCTTCGCTTTCCTCGGCGAAGAGCTCGGGGGCAGAAGGGCGTATCTCGTGAAGGAACTCACGAAGATCCACGAAGGATTCCTCACGATCCGTTTGCAAGAAGGAGTGCCCGAAGAGCCGAGAGGGGAGTACGTCCTCATCGTGGAGGGCGCGAAAGAGGAGAGCCCCTTCAATGCGCTCACGCCCGAAGAACATCTCGCGCATTATCTCGCCGCGGGGATGGAGAAAAAAGAAGCCGTTAAAAAAGTCGCCGCAGAACGCGGCGTGAATAAGAACGAGATTTATAAATTGACCGTTAAAGACTGACTGCCGAGGTGGCGGCGGGCTTTATCTCGGCGCGCCGCTTTCTCACAAGATTTTTCAGCGCAAAATATAGACTTCCACGACGTTTTCCATGCGCATCGCCAGATAAAGGACGTCGCCGTTTCGCGCGACTGCCTCGAGGGAGGCGTAATTCGCGGGGACGAGGGGCGTTCCGTCGAAAGAGGAGATCCCGATGCGTCCGAGCTCCGGTCTTTCATAGAAGCCTTCCCAGACATAGAAAGCGGAGACCTCTTCCGTTTCCGCGACGTACGTTTCGTTGCCTTCTTTATCTACGATATAGATCTTGCCCGCGCGAACGGCGGCGGCTTTTCCCCCTGCAAATTTCGAAAGATACGCATAGTCGAAGCCGATGGCGAGCTGCCCCATCGTCGTGTAAGCGCCGTATTTTGCTCGTCCGTCCTCGATCTTCGCCAGCACGACCATTCCGTCCGAGAAAGAGACGGACTGATAGTTTGCGTCGGAGAGGGAGAAGACGACTTTGAGATTCTCGTCGAGAAGATAGACGGATGAGGCTTGTTTGCCCGAAATGAGGTAGCCGTCTATGACGGGATTATCGGGACGGATCCCGTCCGGAAGCTCCGCTTTTATCTTCAGATCTTTGTCGGTGAGCGCGTAAAAAACGCTGCCGTCCGCCGCGCCCTCCGCGGAACGGGTGTAAAAGCCCAGCGTGAAATATCCCGCATTTACGGGATAAGCCTCGCGTTCTTCCTCCGTCATTCCGAAAGAATATTTGTTTTTGAGTGAGAAGACATATTCTTCGCATGACAAAGTATGCGGCGTGGGGACGCCCACCGTCATTCGGAGGATCCGTTGGCGCAGATACGCCACGTTTCCTTCGGAAAGAAGCAGAGCGATGGAATAATCGTCCTCTTGCGTGCTGTCATAGTCGTAGACGACGATGAAATCATTCCCGCCTGCGTAATATACGTTCATAATGGCGCTGCTCGGGGGATAAAGAGAGAGCACGTTTTCGCCCGTAAGGATATTGAAGACCTGATAGTCGCCGTTCACCGTGTGGCGCGCGAGGATGAAATTCTCACAGGCTGTGCATTCATAGGCGTTGCCGAGGATATTCTCGGCAAGGATCTCCGCGCCCGATTTGTGATAGATGCGCATATAGGCGCCCGTCGTGACGGTGGCATAGCCTCCGCCGATGTCCGCGACGGTGGGCTCTGCCGTCGTCTCTGTGAGCAGGGTCCCGTCGAGATATGCCACGCGATAAACGCCATCTTCATCGGATTCGGCGGGGGAGAGAAGGAAGAAATCTCCGATCATCTCCACTTTGCCGTACATTGCGGGGAAAAGGACGCGATCCGTCGCGGCGTCGATCACGCCGTAAAACATCTTTTCTTCCTGCGTCGCGGAGACCGCGATGCACCCGCGGCGCAAGAGCGCGTGATAAGAATATCCGTGCAAGTCCGCCTTTTTGGAAGAGGTGGGGAGCTTGTAAGAGGATGAAGAGTGATAATAGTTGTCTTCAGTCCGAACCTTTTTACAGCCGAAAGCGGCGGTAAGAAGAAGGATAAGGAGAAAGAAAACGGCGATCGCTTTTTTCATATCTTGATTGTAGCATATTTCCGCGGCTTTGTATGCTTAAAAATCCTAAATACTTTCGAAAGGCGCGCGGCGCGCTCGCGCAATATCCCCCTTGCGAGTCCCTTGAATGGCTTTCGGGAGAATGCTCTAAAAAGCGTCATAAGACGTCCCTTTACGGCGAGATATGACGCCTGAAACGCGGTAGGATAGAAGGAAAAAGGAGAGGGAATATGGGAAGAGAGATCGTGCGTTCGGAAGAGGGGTTTAAGTCTTTGGCGAAAGAGATCAAGAAGAGAGCGAGAGGGGGAAAGGTCTTGCTTTTCGCAAGAGAGGACAGAGAGGGAGAGGACGCCGTTGCCGCGCTCGCTTTGGAGGGCTTTTCTGTCTTGCGAAAAGAGGTGGATTCGGCTTTCGTGATGGGACATATCCCCGAAAGAGATCGGAAATATCCCGAAGGAAATTTCGTGGCGGCGGTGGGCGTCGGAGGACTTTCGGAGACCGAGGCGGCGAAGGTCTTCTCCGCTTTGCGGAATGTGCCGACTGTTCTTTTTCCAACGGAGCTTTCCGCGCTTTCCGCGTTGCGAAAGGAAGCGTCGCTTTCGACGCCGACGCAGCTAATCGCCCTCCCTGCGGAAGATTGTATCGTTCTTGCGGATCGTAGCCTCGGTGCGTCGGGGAAGGGGATAAAAGCGGGACTCGGGCACCTCCTTTCTTGCGCTGCGGAGGTCTTGGACGGCGCCTATGAAGCGCAGATGCGCGGGGCGGGAGATCTCTCCGCCGTTCGCAGGATCTTCGAAGAGGCTTTTTCTTCTTGGCGGGGATCCGCGCCGCTTTCCGAAAGAATCGTCGAGGCTTCCTTGCGGCTTGCCGAGCTTGCGGAAGATCTTCCCGTTTTGCGGAGCGCCGCCACCCTTGCTTTTCTTGCGGCGAAGAGCGCGGGAGGAAGCTATGCGGAGCATCTTTTCCCCGCGGCGTACGCTTTGCTTTCGCTCTATCGCGCCTATCTTTCGGACTTTCCCTTGGAGCATAGTCTTCCGCCCGACCGCGCGGAGAATGCCCTTCTCATCGAGGAGAGATGTCGCCTCTCCGCTTCGGCGCATTTTGCGCAGGAATTACCCCTTTTCGCGGAAGGATATCTTGCGCGACAGCGTTTGACGGGGGAGTATCGGGAGGAGGTAAAAGAGGCGATCGCCGCGATCCCCCTTGCGGAGCTTTGCCGTGCCTATCGCCGCGCACCGGAAGAAGGGAGCGCCATCACCGCCGATCGCTTACTTGAAGCATTATCCTTGACGGGAGAGCAGATTTCGGGGTATGCTTTAATCAAGCATATTAAGCTGACGGGGCTTTTGGAACCTTTGCTCTTGTCGGCTTGAAAGTTCGAGGACGAAAGATGAATGGGATAGAAAAGATCAAATTGTTTTTAATGGATATGGACGGGACGGTCTATGTGGGCGATGAGAAGATCGCGGGGGCGATGGAAGCGCTCGAGACCTTGAAAAGCAAAGGAAAGAAAGTGCTTTTCCTCACGAATAACAGCAGTAAGACCGCCGCCGCGTACGTCCGAAAGCTTGCGAAAATGGGCTATCCCGCCGCCGAAGAAGATGTCTATTCCAGCCTGGATGCTACCGTCCGTTTTTTGCGGGAAGAGCGCAAGGGAAAGAAAGTGCTTTTGCTTGCAAATTCCGTCGTTTACAAAGAATTCGAAGAGGCGGGGATCCCCCTTGTTTCGGAGGGCGCGGACGTCGTGCTCGTTTGCTTCGACACCGAGCTTACCTATGCGAAGATCACCGCCGCCTGCAATGCGATCTTTTCCGGCGCGGAGTACGTCGTCTCGCATCCCGATCTCGTCTGCCCCGCAAATCCCCATCCCGTGCCCGACGTCGGCTCCTTCATGGCGCTCATCGAGGCGGTGACGGGGCGCGCGCCCGACCTTATCATCGGGAAGCCGTATGAGACGATGGCGCGTTATATCATCGAGCGTTACGGGCTCCTTCCCGAGGAGATCGCGATGTGCGGCGATCGTCTTTACACTGATATCAAATTTGCGATAAATAACGGGATGAAGAGTATCCTCGTCCTGACGGGAGAGACGACGAAGGAGATGCTCGAAGCCTCCGACGTTCGTCCCGATTACGTCTTCGACACCTTCTCCGACGTCTTGAAATATCTATGATTTGTAAGCTTTGCCCGAGAGAGTGCGGCGTGGACCGCGCGGAAAAAGTCGGTTTTTGCGGCGTGACGGACCAAGCCGTCGTCGCCCGCGCCGAACTGCATTTTTGGGAGGAGCCTTATCTCGCGGGGTGCGGCGCTTCGGGCGCCGTTTTCTTTTCGGGGTGCAATTTGCGCTGCGTTTTCTGCCAGAATGCCCCCATTTCGCATTTCGTCCGCGGAGAAGGCGTGTCGCCGTCCCGTCTCGCCGATATCTTTCGCGCGCTTGAGGACGAGGGCGCGGAAAATATCGATCTCATCACCCCCACGCCCTTCGTGCCCACCGTCAAAGCTGCCTTGGATCTTTATCGTCCGAGCCTCCCCGTCATCTATAATTGCGGCGGATACGAAAAAGCGGAGACCATTCGCTCCCTCGAGGGCTATATCGACGTTTATCTCCCCGATTATAAATGTTTCGACGACGCGCTCGCCCTGCGTTACAGCGCCGCCCCGCATTATCGCGCATTTGCGGAAGAGGCGATCCTCGAGATGAGACGTCAGGTCTCGGACGTGGTGAAAGAAGGCGTCCTGCAAAAAGGCGTCGCGGTCAGACATCTCGTGCTCCCGGGGCAGGCGAAGGACAGCATCGCCGTCTTGGACAGGGTCTATGCCCTCCTCGGAAAAGATACATATCTTTCCGTGATGAGTCAATACACCCCTTGCGGAGCGTCAGGCGCTTTTCCCGAGCTCGGACGCAAAGTCTCGCCGCTCGAATATAAGGCGGTCGTCGCGCATGCGCTTCGGCTCGGCTTCGAAAATGCGTATATGCAGGAAGAGAGCTCCGCCTCGAAAGACTATATTCCCGCCTTTTTGCGCGAAGAAGATTAGCGCTCGCATACGCATATATATTCTTGATTTCTATTTAGTAAAATGCTTGACAGCCCTTTTCCCGTGCGGGTATAATAAGACAGCCTATTCAGTTAGGGTATTTTTTCGTAAGCGATAATTATTGTAAGTGAGGACATAAAAATGAAAAGAACGTATCAACCGAAAAAGAGACATAGAAGCAAAGTGCATGGTTTCCGTGCGAGAATGGCGACGAAGGGCGGCAGAAACGTGCTCTCCAGAAGGCGCGCCAGAGGCAGAAAGCAGCTCTGCGCATAAGGCATGCAGAAGAAGTATCGCCTGACGAGTTCGCGTAGTTTCGAGTACGCGTATAAACACGGCGAGTCTTACGTCCATCGTTTTTTGGTTCTGTATGTATTGAAGAGTAAGTATCCCACGCCCAAAGTCGGCTTCTCCGTCGGGAAAAAGGTCGGAGGCAGCGTCGTGCGGAATCGGACGAAGCGCAGGCTGAAAGAGGCGTTCAGACGGGAGTTTACTCGCGTGGAGAAAGGCTATAATTACGTAGTGGTGGCGCGCACGGCGAGTGCGGAACGCACGTATGACGAGTTGCGCCGCGACTTGCTCTCCCTCCTTGCGGAGGCGGGCAAGCTCAAAGGATCGGAGGAATGACGCTTGAGCAGAGTAGCGCGCGCAATGATCTCGTTTTATAAGAATAACGTGTCGCCCGCTCTGCCGCATCGATGTATCTATGTCCCGTCTTGTTCGTCTTATACTTATCAGGCGATCGAGAAGTACGGCGCGATAAGAGGGATCGCGAAAGGCGCTTTGCGCATTCTGCGTTGCAATCCTCTCGCGAAAGGCGGGTTCGATCCCGTAAAAGAGAATTACAGAGGGAAAGCCAAATGGTTACTTTAGTGCAGCTTTTTGCGTCGAGCGGTCCCGCGCTCACGAATTGGATCGGGAAGCTCATCTATAAAATGTATGAAGGGATCGGCAATTTCGGCTGGACGGTCGTGCTTTTCACGATCGCGCTGAAAGCGCTCCTTTCTCCGCTCGACATCTGGCAGAAACGCACGATGATGAAGAATAATCGCGCGATGAAGCTGATGGCGCCCGAGATCGAGAAGCTCAAAAAGACATATGCAAATGCTCCCGACGTTTTGAATCAAAAGCAGATGGAGCTTTATAAGAAGCACGGTTATTCGATGACGGGCGGATGTCTTCCCGCGCTCATCACCATCGTGATCTTCTTTATCGTTTTCTCCGGGTTTAACGCTGCTGTGCGTTATGAGAATGAGCGCATCGTTTATTCTTTGACGCAGAGCTATGTCGAGATCTCCGCCGAAGAAGGGATGACCCCCGAAGTGTTGGACGAGAGGATGGTGGAAGCCTATAACGAAGAGAAGCAGGGCTGGCTTTGGATCAAGAATGTCTTCATGTCGGACACCTATGCGAATCCCGTTCCCACCTTCGATAAGTTCGTCGGTAAGGGGCTCGGTCAGATCGGCGCCACGCTCCCCGCGGAGACGCGCGGGCTGAATCTTAAAGCCACGAAGTACGATAATGGCTATGACGCGATCCTGATGCCTGCGATGAATTCGTATAATAAGTCCAAGTTCTTTGATATGAAGCATTGGAATGGGTATTTCATCCTGCCCATCATCTCCATTGTGCTCTCCATTCTTTCCGTGAAGATCACGAAGGTGAATCAGCCCGAGATGCCCGCGCAGACGGACGAGAACGGGAATCCCGCGAAGACGGGTCAGGGCATGATGAAGGCGATGAATTGGATGATGCCGATCATGATGGGCGTTTTCGCGCTCTTTTATTCGTCGGCGTTTTGTATCTATATGGTGATGAATTCCTTGATCACCGTGCTCTTTAACGTTGCGTATAACGCGATCGCGAAGAAGCAGGACGAGAAGGCGGAGGAAAAGAGGCTTTCCGCCACTTTCAAGAGATAATTTTTTAACACGCTTTTCAAAATACGGCGAAAAGCGGTCGGAGGCAATATGATAAGCATAGAAAAACGCGCGGAAAGCGTGGAAGAAGCGAAGAGTCAAGGTCTTCTCCAGCTCGGCATGGAGGAGAGCCAAGTGGACGTGGAGATCGTCAGCGAAGGCGGAGACGGAGAGCTCGCCATCGTGCGTCTCACCACCAAATGGACGGAAGAGGACGGCGTCCTCGACTATGTATGCGGGCTGCTCGATCGGATGGATCTCGACTGCTCTTTGGACGTCGAGCCCACGTCGTCGGGCTATAAAGTGATCATCAGCGGAGAGGACAGCAATTATGCCATCGGGCATAGGGGCGAAGTCTTGGACGCGATCCAGTATCTCGCGCAGATCACCTTGAACCGTGACAAAGAGACCTATACGAAAGTCACGGTGGACGCGGAGAATTACAGAGTGAGAAGGGAGGACACCCTTCGCGATCTCGCGAAGCGTCTCGCCGAAAAAGCGGTGCGCAATCGCGCGAGGGTGGAGCTTGAGCCGATGAATCCGCATGAGAGAAAGATCGTGCATGAGACCCTCGCGGACAATGACGACGTCGTCACCTTCAGCACGGGCAACGAGCCGAATCGTTTCGTGACCATCGAGCCGAAGGCGCCCGAAAAAGTGTATGGCACGCAGAGCTCTTTCCGCAAGCACGGCATCAAGACCAAGAGCTACGGCGTGAAGAGAAGAGGTTTCTGATCGAATATGGAGACCATTGCGGCTATCTCCACCCCCCTCGGCGCGGGCGCTATCGGCATCGTGAGATTATCCGGAGAGCAATCTTTAAGGATTGCGCTCCGATTTTTTCATTGTTCGGGCGTCGAAAGAGAGGAAGACGTCACGCCGAACGTTTTGCGGCTCGGCTCTTTCGTGGGCGGAAATATCCGCGAGAAATGTATGATGGTGTATTTCCGCGCGCCGAAGTCTTATACGGGGGAGGATATCGTCGAGTTTCAGCTTCATGGCGGGGCGTATCTTGTGGAACGGGTGCTCGAAGCTTTGATCGGCGCGGGCGCCAAGATGGCGGCGCCGGGCGAATTCACTCGCAGAGCCTTCTTGAATGGGAAGGTCACGCTGGATGAGGCGGAAGGCGTCGCGCAGCTGATCAATGCGGAGAGCGAGGCGGAGCTTCGCGAAGCGTATTCTTTGATGAGCGGGCGTTTTCATGCGAGGATCGACGAGCTGATCTCCGAGCTGACGAAGGTGCTTTCCACCCTCGAAGCCTCCTTGGATTATCCCGAAGAGATGGAGGAGGAGACGGATGACGCCATTCGGCGCGCCGAGGTCGTGCGGGAGAAGATGCAAGCTTTGCTTTCCTCTTTCCGAACGGGCAAGCTTATCAAAAACGGGATCACCGTCGCCATCGTCGGCAAGACGAACGTGGGCAAATCCTCGCTCTTAAATAGCGTGCTCGGCTATTCTCGAGCCATCGTCACGGACGTGCACGGCACGACGCGCGACGTCATCGAGCAGAGCATGGTGCATAAGGGCGTGAAGATCAATTTTCAAGACACGGCGGGACTGCGCACGACGCGGGACCTCGTGGAGAATATCGGCATCGAGCGCTCTTTGCAAGCGGCGCGCGGCGCGGATATCGTTTTATATGTGATGGAATCCAATCGGGATCTCGACGAGACGGAGTATTCCGAGATCCGCGGCTTCTCCAAGCGGATCATTTTGGTGAATAATAAGATCGACGTCTACGGAAACGCCTCTTCGGGCGTGAATGTCAGCGCGAAGACGGGGGAGGGCGTGGAAGTCCTTCTCGACGAGATCGTGCGCGCCGCGCTCGGGGAGAAGCGGGCGGCGGATTCTCTTACGGAGGAGCGTCACGCGGATTGCCTGCGTCGCGCCTTGAAGAGCTTGGAGGAAGCGCTTTCTTCTTGCGGAAGCGCGGCGAGCGAATGTGTGCTCGTGGATTTCCGCGAGAGTATCAACGCGCTTTATGAGATCGGCGGCGGCAACGCAACGGAAAGCATTATCAACGACGTTTTCAGTCGTTTTTGCGTGGGAAAATGAGATACGATGCGATCGTGGTCGGGGCGGGGCACGCCGGTGTGGAGGCGGCTCTCGCGCTCGCAAGACTCGGGAATGACACCCTTATCGTGACGCTGGACAAGCGTTCTGTTTCTCATATGGCGTGTAATCCGAATGTCGGCGGCACGGGCAAGGGGCATCTCGTGCGCGAAGTGGACGCGCTCGGCGGACAAATGGGGCTGAATGCGGACGCCTCTCTTTTGCAGATCAAGATGCTGAATAAGAATAAAGGCGCGGCTGTGCAGAGCCTTCGCGGACAGACGGATAAAGAGGTCTATCACGAGAATATGCTCCGCACTCTTCTTTCGCAAGAGCGCCTCACGCTTCTCGAAGGGGAATGTGAGGATGTCCTCGTGGAAGAGGGCGCCGTTCGAGGCGTCGTCGTGGACGGCGAAAGCTACGAAGCGCGGGCGGTCGTGCTTTGCACGGGAGTTTATCTCTCTTCTCGCACCATTACGGGGGAGGAGATCCGCGAGGCGGGTCCTTACGGCTTTGCAAACAGCGCGAAACTTTCCTCGGCTCTCCTTCGGAAGGGGCTTCCGCTTCGTCGTTTCAAGACGGGGACGCCTGCGCGCGTATATGCGGACAGTATAGATTACAGCGTGATGGAGAAGGAAGAGGGGGATTATGACATCAATTGTTTCTCTTTCCTCACGGAGGGGAAGCTTCTCGAGCAGGAGCCGTGTTATCTGACCTATACGAATGCGGAGACGCATCGGATCATTCGGGAGAATATCGACCGCGCTCCGCTTTATAACGGGACGATCCACGGCGTCGGGCCGCGTTATTGCCCCTCCATCGAAGATAAGGTCATGCGCTTTGCGGATAAGGAGCGCCATCAGATTTTCATCGAGCCGGAAGTAAAAGACGGCGAGCTGATGTACGTGCAGGGGATGAGCAGTAGCCTCCCGAAGGACGTGCAGGAAGCGATGTATCGCACGGTGAAGGGCTTGGAAAACGTGCGTTTCGCGCGCTATGCTTATGCCATCGAGTATGATTGCATCGATCCGCTCGCGCTTTCGCCTTCCCTCGAAGTGAAAGCGATCTCGGGGCTTTTCTCCGCGGGGCAGTTCAATGGCAGCAGCGGATATGAAGAAGCGGCGGCGCAGGGGCTCATGTCGGGGATCAACGCCGCGCGAAAGCTCGGTGGCAAGCCTCCGTTTGTGCTTCGCAGGGATCAGGCGTATATCGGCGTCCTCATCGACGACCTTGTGACAAAAGGGACGAATGAGCCCTATCGGATGATGACCGCGCGCGCGGAATATCGTCTTTCGCTTCGTCAGGACAATGCGGATCGTCGCTTGACGCCGCTCGGACGGGAGATCGGGCTTGTGGACGACCGTCGCTGGCAAAGCTATCTTGCGCGGAATGAGAAAAAGGACGCCATTTCAGCGGCGTTTGAGACGAGCGTGCCGCTAAAAAAAGTCGCGGCGCTTTTCAGGGAAAAAGGAGAAGAAGCGACGGTGGGGATGACGATCGGCGAGATGCTGAAAAGGCCTTTCATCACGGCGAAAGACATCCTTCCCTTCTTGCCAGAGTCCCTTCGGGACTCTGATCTTGCGGAAGAGGCTGCCGTCGAGGTAAAATACGGCGGGTATCTTTTGAAAGAGCAGGCGTTCCGCGCCGAAGCGCGCCGAATGGAGGAAAGGGCGCTTCCTGCGGAGACGGACTATCTCTCGATGGAGAATCTGCGTCTCGAAGCGCGGCAAAAGCTGGATAAGATCCGCCCGATGACGCTCGGGCAGGCTTCTCGCATCAGCGGCGTGAGTCCTGCGGACATCGCCGTGCTCATCACGTACCTGATAAAAACTAATAAGTAGAATATTCTACAAGTGGGTATATATGCTGAAGGACATTTTAGAGAGAATGGATATTACGATCGGGGAGAGGGAAGAGGCCCTTTTCGATCTTTATTTTCAAAATCTCGTCTCGTGGAATGAAAAATTCAATCTCACTGCGGTCACCCAGCGAAAAGACGTGGACGTGAAACATTTCGCGGACAGTCTTGCGGGCGCGAAGTATTTCCCTTTGGGGGCGTCCGTCGTGGACGTCGGCAGCGGCGCGGGTTTTCCCGCGATCCCTTTGAAGATCGTCAGGAAAGATCTCGAGATCACGATGCTGGATTCTTTGCAAAAGAGAGTGAATTTCCTTTTGGACACCCTCGCCGTGCTGGATATAGAGGGGAGAGCCTTCCATATGCGGGCGGAAGACGCGGCGTACACCGAGATGCGTGAAAGCTTCGACGTGGCGACGGCGCGCGCCGTGGCGAATACGAAATTACTTGCGCAGTATCTTTTGCCGCTTGTGAAGGTGGGCGGTCGCGCCGTGCTTTATAAAAGCGGCGACGTGGACGCCGAGCTCAAAGAAGCGGAAAGCGCCATCAAGACCCTCGGCGGCGTGGTCACGCTGAAAGCGCGGTGTGATTTCGAAGGGTTGGGCAGGAGCATTATCGTCATCGACAAAGCATTTTCCACGCCGACAGCGTATCCGCGCAGAAAAATCAAATAATTCCAATGTGCAACGATATCAACGATGAAAGGCTTTTTGCATAGAGCCTTCATCTTTTACGAAAGAAAACCCGTAGATTGATCAAAAAAAGGACCGCTCATGCAGTCCTTACTTGGTCGGAGTGAGAAGACTTGAACTTCCGGCCTCATGGTCCCACACCGCACCCCACGATATCTCTGATATCGCAGGGACCCCGTCATGCGCGCTTAGCGCTTATGGTTCGGTCCCAAAAGAAAAGGACCGCTTATGCAGTCCTTACTTGGTCGGAGTGAGAAGACTTGAACTTCCGGCCTCATGGTCCCGAACCATGCGCGCTACCAACTGCGCTACACCCCGATATATTTATGATGTAAATCTTTATTTGCGGCTCCTCGTACTTTGCGTTGGGAGCGCGCAGCGCACCGTCCGAAAAGAATGCATCTCATTTGGCGGAGAAGGAGGGATTCGTTCTCGTGGCTCTCGACGCATGACGTTTCTTCCCATTAGCTGCGTCTCGATCCACTTCGGTCATCGCTGAAAACGAAAAACTGTTTTCGTTTTCCGGGCGCTCTCGTTCAAATCCCACCGTCCGAAAAGAATGCATCTCATTTGGCGGAGAAGGAGGGATTCGAACCCTCGCTACGCTTTAAGACGTACTACTCCCTTAGCAGGGGAGCCCCTT
>JAGCXI010000071.1 GCA_017961365.1 Clostridia bacterium | reverse complement strand
TTCTTCCACCGCGGCATAGGTCTCTTCCGCCGTTCTTGCGGGCGTGACAAGGGCGCCGCTGACAAGATAATGGAATATATCGTGCTCCAGCACCGTAATGCCGTCCAACAAAACGATGGGGATCTTATTCACAAAGGCGGAAAAAATGAAATGCGTATCCGGGATCGTTACGATGACGTCCGCCGCCGCGAAGACGAGCGGATACTCCAACGTCTGTTTGAAAAGAACTTCGACGTCATATTCCTCCGCAAGCCGCTTATAATAGCGAGCGATGGAACGATTTCCGTACGTCAAGATCAAAAGAGAATACTTGCCGTGTTCCGCAATGAGACGACTGACTTTGTCTTTGATCGTCGCCGTGCAATAATCCCCTCCGTTCACGACGATCAGGGGAAGATCCCCCATTAGCCCAAGGAGCTTTCTCGCTTCGAGGCGGGAATTCGTCGGGCGCTGTTCCTCCGAAAAAGGCATCCCGGAGATGACGATCTTATCCCGATCCACGCCGAAACGCATCAGCGCTTCTTTGAGCATCTCATTTTCCACCATATAAAGATCCACGCCCGTGCGGACGAATCCGCCCGAAAGCGCGAAATCGGGGATCACGGCGACCACTTTCGTGTCGCTTCCCGTGATCTTGCGCGCGAGCAAGGTCAATTTCAAAGAATATTTATTCGTGGTGACGATGATGGCGGGACGGAAACGATTGATGATATTCACGATGCGAGAGATCGCCGTGGAGCGGCGCTCCGAGAAGGAAAGTTTCGCGGGCTCGCCCATGGAGATCGCCGTGCGCTCCTCTTTAATGCGGCTCTGATCGCTCTTTTCACGGAACTTGCTGTACCAGCTCACGAAGAAACGCGCGCGTTTCGCATAAAAGCTCGTGGTCTTGGCTCTCCAGATCCGATTCCCGGCAGGAAGATAGCCGACGTCGTCCACCGTCACGATATCGCATTCGGGAAAAGAAGCGCCGATCGCCTTTTTCAGCGCGTCGCAAATGAGCGTACTTTTTTCTTTATCATAGAGAATGACAAGATGCTTATTCCAACGAATGCTCACGCTTTTCTCCTTCTCAGAATATCCCATTCGGAGACGATTTCTTCCGTGGGGACATACAATACTTCCTGCACGCGAATCGCTTCTTTGAGAGACTCTCCCGCCTCATTCAAGATCTCCCTGACGGGAAGGCGTCTCACTTCGCGATCCGGCGAAAGGATCTCCAAGACGTCGCCGACCGCAAAACGATTCCTCTGCTCTATTATAGCACATTTTTTCTCAAAATCATAGCCCAAAACTTTTGCGATGAAATCCGCGCCGCCTTTAGACTGCGAGTCTTCATAGGATATGGTCTCCGGTCCTCCCTTGCCGCCCCTTAAAAAGCCTTCCGTAAATCCGCGATTGGAAGCGAGGGAAAGCTGCTCGTCCCACTCCTTTTTCACGCAAAAATCTTCGGGAGACGCGATATAGGCGTCGAGGGCTCTGCGATAAGCGTCCGTGACGCTCGCCACATAATACGCCGTCTTCATCCGACCTTCTATCTTGAAAGAAGTGATGCCCGCTTTGATCAGCTCGTCGAGGAAGGTGATGGTCTTCAGATCGTGGCTGTTCATAATGTAACTGCCGCGCTCATCTTCCTCCAGCCCGAATTCCCGTTCTTTCCTGCCCTGCTCGTGGATGACGTACTTCCAACGACAAGCCTGCACGCATTCACCTTTATAATTATCCCGTCCGCTGAGATAATTGCTGAGAAGGCATCTGCCGCTGTAACTGATACACATCGCGCCATGCGCGAAACATTCGAGCTCCACTTCGGGCGGAAGCGCGTCGCGGATCCGCTTGATACGCGCAAGCGAAAGCTCGCGAGCCACGACCACACGTTTCACCCCCTGCTCCGCCCAAAACGCCGCGGAACGGGCGTTCAACGTATTCGCCTGCGTGGAAAGATGAAGCTCGAGGGAAGGCGCCGCTTCTTTCGCGAGCGAGATCACGCCTGCGTCCGTCACGATGATCGCATCCGCGCCGATCTTCTCCAAAAAGACAAGATACGCGCGAAGCCCTTCGAAATCCTCATCATACGGAAAGACATTCACGGTAACATAGCCTTTCTTCCCTTTGGAATGCAGATATGCGAAAGCTTCCGAAAGCTCTTCTTCCGTGAAATTCTCCGCATAAGCGCGCAATCCGTATTTTTTCCCCGAGAGATAGACGGCGTCTGCGCCGAAGTGGCAGGCGACCTTCAGCTTTTCCATGCTGCCCGCGGGGGATAAAAGCTCGAGAGGCATTCTATTTCACCGATTATTTTTCCACAACGATCGGCACGATCATCGGCGTGGACTGCCCATTGCTGTAAAGCATACGCTTGACCGTGCGACGGATCGCGGACTTGATCGCATCGCGATTATCGCTATTGATGTACTTGATATTTTTGACCGTAGAGAGGATCTGCTTGCGCATCTCCGCGATCTCCTCTTCCGTAAACGCCACCATGCCGCGCGTGATGATCTCTGGCTGCGTGGGCACCTTGCCATTCTCCATATTGATGGTCAGAAGAACAATGATGAAACCATCCGCGGAGAGCTGGCGTCTATCCTTGATGACGGGCTCGAGATCACCGACGGCGTCTCCGTCCACATAAGAATTCCCCGCTTTGATCCCTTCGAGCTTTTTCAACCCGTCCTTCGCCACCTCTATGCTCCAACCGAGCTCGGGAAGAAGGATATTCTCTTTCGGGATCCCGAGAGACTGCGCGATGCCCGCATGGATCTTCAGATGGCGAAACTCGCCGTGCACGGGGATAAAGAACTTGGGGCGGATCAATGAGAGCATCATTTTGAGCTCTTCCTGATGGGCGTGACCCGAAGTATGGACGTCTTCGATGGCGGAATAAATGACTTCCGCGCCGAGGCGATAGAGGCTGTTGATGACGTTATAAATGCTCTTTTCATTCCCAGGGATCGCGCTCGCGGAGATGATGACGGTATCTTTGATCCCGACGGTGATGGAGGGATGCTCGCCCGCCGCCATACGCGTAAGCGCGCTGACCCTCTCGCCCTGCGAACCCGTACAGATGATGCAGAGCTTTTCGGGCGGGATCTTCTTCATCGCGCTTTCATTCACGATGAGGCTATCGTTATAATGCAGGATATTCAGGGTCTTGCCGAGCTCCACCACCTTGATGAC
>JAGCXI010000070.1 GCA_017961365.1 Clostridia bacterium | reverse complement strand
TGATCTGGAACATCTCGCCTGCGCCCTCGGCGTCGCTCGTCGTGACGATGGGGGTATGGACATAGATAAACCCGTGATCCGCAAAATAACGATGGATCGCTTGCGCGAGCACGCTGCGGATGCGGAAGACCGCGTTGAAAGTATTGGTGCGCGGACGCAGATACGCCTGTTCGCGGAGATATTCCAAGGAAGCCGCTTTCTTTTGGATTGGGAAGTCGGGGGTGGAAGCGCCCTCGATGAGGATCTCCGTCGCGAGGAGCTCGAAGGGCTGCTTGGCTTCGGGGGTGAGGACGAAAGAGCCTTTGACCCGCAGCGCCGCGCCGACGTTTTGCTTGATCACTTCGTCGAAATTCCCGAGGTTCTCCTTCTCTGCCACGACTTGCAGCTTATTAAAACAAGTGCCGTCCGAGAGCTCGATGAATTTATCGTTTCGAATGGTCTTGATCCAGCCGCAGACGAGGACTTCTTCGCCCGAAGCGGGGGTGTTGAAATATAAATCTTTGATATATGTACGTTTCATAATGATTTACCTCGAAATAATGATAGCACATTCCCTGCGGGAAGAAAAGGGAAATTTATCCGTTTCTCGTCGACGCGGCGCTTCTTTCGGGGAGACGAGCGGCTTTTCGGTTTCGGCGCGCACATCTCGACCGTCGGTTTGTTGACAAGGAAGGGGCGGCGGATTTATAATGAAAACACAAAAAACGGAGGTAGGGGAGATGCTTGAGATCAAGAACCTTACGAAGCGATACGGAAATAAAACCGCGGTTTCCGACCTGTCCATGGAGGTGCGTGGCGGAGAGCTCTGCGCTTTTATCGGGCATAACGGAGCGGGCAAGACCACGACCTTAAAATGCGTGGCGGGGATCCTCGGCTTTGATGAAGGAGAGATCCTTGTGGGTGGCGTCTCCGTGACGGACGATCCCATTTTGACAAAAAAGAAGCTCGCTTATATCCCCGACAATCCCGACATCTACGATTTTATGACGGGGAGTCAATATCTGAATTTCATCGCGGATATCTTCGGCGTGGAGGAAGATGTCAGGCGGGAGAATATTCGCCGTTATGCTTCCGCGCTGGAGCTTTCCGAGGAGGAGATCGCGATGCAGATCGGTTCGTATTCGCACGGAATGAAGCAGAAACTCGTCATCATTTCCGCGCTTTTGCATTCTCCCGATCTGATCATCCTCGACGAGCCTTTCGTGGGGCTGGATCCCAAGGCGAGCCACGCCTTGAAAGAGATCATGCGCGATTTCTGCGCTTCGGGCGGCGCCATTCTCTTCTCCACGCATATCCTCGAAGTGGCGGAGCGTCTTTGTGACAAAGTGGCGATCATCAAAGAGGGCAGGCTCATCACTTGCGGCAGTATGGAGGAGGTCAAAGGAGACGCTTCTCTCGAAGAGATCTTCCTTGATCTGGAGGCGGAATGATGCTGAAAGCGCTCTTTCGGAAACAATTCGCGGAGCTCGTGGCGCAGTTCTTCCGCAATCGGCGGACGGGACAGGTGAGGACGCGCGCGGGCGGTTATGCCTTTATCGCGTTGATGGCGGTCATCTTTATCGCGATGGGCGCTTCTTTCTATTTCCTCGCGCAGGGCGTCTTCCTTGCCGTTCCGGAGGGTATGGCTTTTCTCTATTATTTCGTGACAGGGCTCATCGCCATCGCGATCGGGCTTTTGGGCAGCGTATTCAATGCGTATGCGACGATCTATAACGCGAAAGACAATGAGCTCTTGCTCTCGATGCCCATCCCGCCGAAGTACATCGTTTTCGTGCGCGTAACAGCGCTTTCCGCGATGAGCGCGCTCTATGAAGCCGTGATCCTCGTGCCCGCTTTCCTCGTGCGCGTGATCTTCCGCCCCGTCACCCCCCTCGTGGTGGTGAATCATATCCTGCTTTTCCTTTTCGTGACCCTCTTCGTCGTGACCTTGACCCTCGCGCTGGCATTCGTGGTGGCGGCGGTGGCGCGCAAGGTGAAACGCAAGAGCCTTGTGACCGTCGTGACCTCCATCGCCCTCCTTGTCCTGTATTATTATCTTTATTTCAAGGCGCAGAACGCGATGTCGGCGCTGATGACGATGACGGAAGTCCCGAAAGGGATCCGCACTTGGCTTTTCCTCTTTTACTATATGGGACTTGCCGCGGAGGGGGACGCCGCCTCGATGGCGATCTTCGCGGGGGCGACGACCTTGCTTTTTATCGTCGCCTATATTTTGCTTTCCGTCTTTTTCCGTCGTTTCACCACAGCGCGTCGGTCGGCGAGCGTGAAAGGGAAGGTGGGCGACGTCCGCGCCGCTCGTCCCGGGACGGCGCTCTTCCAGCGGGAGATGAAGAAATTCCTCGCCACGCCGATGTACATCCTGAATTGCGGTCTCGGCACTTTGATGATGCTCCTCGCGGGGGTGCTCGTTTTTGTGAAAGCGGAGGTGCTCTTCGCCGTGAAGGACGCTCTCCTCTCGGTCTTTCCGCGGATGGACGGCGGGGTCTTTGCGCTCGTAATGGTGCTCCTCGTCGCCTCGATGAATTATCTTACGGCGCCCTCCGTCTCCTTGGAAGGGAAGAGAATATGGGTGATCCGCTCGCTTCCTGTCTCCACGAAGGATGTTTTCAAGGTGAAGATCGAGCTCCATCTCTCTCTGACTTTGCTACCCCCCTGGTATCGTACGGCGCCGATGGTCTATGCCTTCCGCCCGGGCGTGCTTTCGTCTGTAATGATGTTCTTCGCAGTCACGGCATACGTGCTTTTGGCGGCGGAATTCGGCTTGGCGCTGAATCTTTTGAAGCCCTTCTTGGATTGGAAGAATGAGACCGTCGCTTTGAAGACGGGTCCCTCCGTCCTCATCTCGGTCTTCGGTCTCTTCCTCTTCGTCCTCGGGCTCGGCGTGCTTTTCCTGCCGGTCTCCGCGGTGCTTGCGGACGGATATTATATCTTGATCCTCTTCGTCCTTTTCGCGCTCGGGGACGCGCTTCTTATGCGCTGGCTTGGGCAGGGGGGCGTGAGACGCTTCGAAATGTTGAATTAGAAAGGGCGGCGGATAACGCCGCTTTTTCGTCTCCTCCAAAGGGAGCTTTTTCGGGGCAGGGGAGATGCCGCGACGCTGGCAAAATGTAGCAACGGCAAAATACTTGACAAACCTTTTGCTTTTTGCTAAAATAAGCCGTGGAATGGAAGGGAATCGCATGATATCGACTGTTCTTTTAGGTTGTTCGGCGGCGCTGTTAAGCGTGGCAGCCATCATACTCGGGACGTACGTGTTGCGTCTCCGCCGCGAGAATAAGTCTAAGCGTTTGAGCTTGGGCGGCGTATTCTTGGCGCTCGGATTTTTGCCGATGGCGCTCGTTATGTTCGCGGATCTCAAGAGGGGCAGCCTTCCCATCTTCTCTTATCTCACTTATTTCCGCAATCCTTTCTTTATGACGGATCTCACCTTTGATCTCTTTGCGCAGATGGGGGAGATCTCTTTCTTGATCGACTTTTTCTCCACCGTCACCTTCACGACAATTGTAATCGTGTCTGTGGTCGAGTGCACGCAGTTCTTCAGCCGTAAAGTCCTCGTTTCGGATGCCGAAGAGGATAGGAATGCGGCGAAAGAAGCGTTTGATTATGTGGCGGATCGTTCCGCTACGGTTCCTTATATCAGTTTCTGCCGTTTTTTGAGCTGAACGTCGCTTCGATATTTTTTCTGTTTTTTTTCACGCAAAAAATACCTTATTCAACGAGAAAGACCGAGAATGACCTTTTTAGCCATTCGACCGTAGGAGTATGAACGAAGCGATATTGTTTTGCGGAGCGTTGCTTTTTGCAGTCGCATTCCGCCTTGTGAGCGAGAAGCTCGGTACAAAGAAAATCTCTATAAAGAAAAACGAAATGCAGGTGTCGGACCTGATTTTCCGCGCGCTGTCCGTTGCGTTATTCTTGCTCTATATGCCGGAGCTTTTCTATCGCGAGACCATCGCCTCGCAGATCGGGCTGATCTTTGATCCCACGGTGGGCGGCTCTCACATTCCCTTTACGCCGTCGCAGACCGTCTTCATCGGGCTTTTGAGATGGATGACCCTCTTCACCATCGGCGTCACCGTCACCCTTCCTTTCTTTGAGAAACGCGAGGCGAAGGATTTTGCGATCTTCATCGCGCCGATCGTCATCGTCTTGAACTGCGTCTTTTTCCGTCCCACGATGACGGCGATGGCGTATTCTTCCACCGAGCCCATCTCGCTCTATCATTGGCGCTCGGTCATCCATGCATGCGTCATCGCGCTGATGGGCGCCATCGTCTTCGAGCGCGTGATCCGCTTCTTCCGCGAAGGGGATTATAAAGGTCTCGGCCGTCGCTTCGGCAAGCTCGGGCTTTATTTCCTCCTGTATGTCGTCGCATTTATGCCCGTCTATATCCCGCAGCTCTTCTTCGGGCTGGTAGGTTCCAAGCCGTCGGGCTTCACGGTCTCGCACCGCTTGCTTTTGTATTTCACCTTGCTCTTCCCGCTCTGTATGCAGATCGTTTTCGGGAAGAAGGATATCAGAGAGCGCCGTTACTTCCTCATCATGCTTGCCTTGAGCGGCTTCTTTGCTTATTTCTCGCAGTATTATTACCCCGGGAAGACCATCATCAGCTCCCTGCCGCTCCATCTTTGCAATACGGCGATCGCGCTCATGCTCTTCGCCTATGTCTTCAAGCTGCACGGGATCTTTTATTTCACTTATTTCGTCAATATCATGGGCGCCCTCTGCGCGATCATCCTGCCGGACGTCAGCGGCGTGGTCTCCCGCATGGGGAATGTGTCCTATTATTATAACCATATTTATGCGGTCATCCTGCCTTTCATGGGCGTCTCGCTCGGCGTCTTCCCGCGTCCGAATATGAAGCTCATGCGCAAGGCGATCGCCTTCTTTGCGCTGTATGTCATCTTTGCCGCGGTGATGGACGCTTGGCTGAATAATTCCGCCTCGCTGAATAACGTCACCGTGCCGTACGGACATCCGAATCATATCGATATCGACTATTTCTTCCTGTATAGTGATTTCTTCATCGAGAAGTCCATCTTCAGTTGGGCGTATTCCTTGAAATACAATTACATTTGGCAGTTCACCCTCGGCGACACGCAGATGACCTTCTATTATGTCTATATCCTCTTGGTCTTCGGCATCGCGGTCACTTTGATGTTCGCTTTCTGGGGAATATACGGCGTGCTCTATAAGGTGGAGGATTCGCACCGCGAGCTTCGCCGTCGCAAGATCCTTATGCATCTCGACAGAGTGGAATTATTAAAAGAATTGGACGGGAGATCGGTGAAAGAGCCGCTACACCCCGAAGGAGCACATATGATCAAAATCAATCATTTTTCCAAGACGTATGCGGGCAGCACGAAGAACGCCGTGACCGACCTGAACCTCGAGATCTACGAGGGAGAGGTCTTCGGCTTCATCGGGCATAACGGCGCGGGTAAGTCCACCACCATCAAGAGTCTCGTCGGCATCCAGACCATCACGGACGGCAGCATCGAGATACAGGGCTATGACATCGCGCGTCAGCCGCTCGAGGCGAAGCTGAATATCGGTTATGTCAGTGATAACCACGCCGTATATGAGAAGCTGACGGGCAGGGAATACGTCAGTTACGTCGCGGATCTTTATATGGTCAGCGAGGAGGATAAGAGGGCGCGCATCGAGAAATATGCCACGATGTTCGGGCTCACCGATGCGATGGACCGCGAGATCAAGAGCTATTCGCACGGCATGAAGCAGAAGCTCATGGTGATCTCCGCGCTCATTCATAATCCCAAGGTGTGGATCTTGGACGAGCCGCTGACCGGTCTCGATCCCACGAGCTCTCACCAGATCAAGGAATGTATGCGTATGCACGCGGATGCAGGCAATATCGTATTTTTCTCCAGTCACGTCATCGAGGTCGTGGAGAAGATATGCGATCGCGTCGCCATCATCAGCGGCGGCAGGCTCTGCCGCGTGTGTAAGCCCGATGAGCTCGTCTCGGAAGGACAGTCTCTCGAGGAGCTTTATTTGATGTATGCCAAGCAGGCGGAGAGAGCCGATGCGGAAGAAGAGGCGAAGCAGGACGCCGAGAGCGCAGCCCTTCCCGAAGCCCCCGCGGAGGAAGCGGCGCAAGTCCCCGAAGAAAAGGAAGAGACCCCCGAAGTTCCCGCGGAAGAGACGGCAGCTCCTCTTGAACAGGAAGAAGACGCCCTGAAAGAAGTGGCGGCGACCACCGGAGAAGAGAATGAATAATACGTCGGCAGTAATGAAAAACGGAGTGATGAGGCGCCTGAAATACCTCGTGCTCCTGCAAGCGGGAGAGAAATTTCGCGGGATCAAGACGGTGAATAAGAAGAAGGCCGCCTTCAAGATCTTCTTGAAAGCGCTCCTCTCCGTCACGGTGCTTGCCGTTTTGTATTTCGTTATGAATTATGTGAAGAAGCATTTCGTCTTCACCTTTGACAAAGATCTCTTCACGACGGTCATTCTTTTCACGCAGATCATCAGCATCGTGACCTGCGCGGGCAGCATGATGTCCGTCCTGTATAACGGCAAGGAGAATGCCATCTTGATGGCTTTCCCGTGTAATTACAATGAGATATTCGTGAGCAAGATCATCGTCTTCGTCTTGGAAGAGCTCAAGAAGAGCCTCTTCTTCATCCTGCCTTTCTTGCTTGCCTATGGCTTCGTGGCGAAAGTGGGCGCGGCGTATTGGGCAGGGCTCATCCCCGCTTGGCTCTTTATGACGCTTTTCCCCGTGCTCTTCAGCGCCATCCTCTCCATCCCCGCCATTTTCGTGAAGAAATTTCTCGAGAATCATTCCACCCTCTTTGCGGTGATCCTCGTGGCGGCGCTCGTGGGGATCTTCGCGCTCGTCATACGCGTGCTGTCTTATGTGCCCACGCCGCTGCGTCTTGTGGCACGGTATGATAGCTTTATGAAGGCGTTCCAAGCCATCCTCGTGACCATCAATAAGTTCTCGCTCTTTTATTCCTTCATCGGGAAAGCGATGTTCGGCGTCAAGGTGTGGCTCTATCTGCCGCTCATCCTCGTCATCTTCGCGGCGACGGTGGCGCTCTGCTTCCTCGTGGCGATGCCTTTCTATTTCAAGGCGGCGTCCTCCAGCGCGGAGAATAGCAAGATGGCGAAGCATATGGTGCGTAAGACTCGCGTGAATAATCTCTTCCTCACCTTCTTCCGTAAAGAGGTGAAACTGATGTTCCGCTCCTCCAAGAACCTGACTTCCGCCATCAGCATCGTCCTCATCTTCCCGATCCTCTCTTATATCTTGAATTTCATCGTGGCGGCGATCCGCACGAACCTTTACGGCGACTATATGACCATCGCCTTCAATATCATGATCACCCTCTCGCTCATCAGCACGTATAATGCGAATTGCGCCGCGGCGATCAGCTCGGAGGGCAGCGAGTTCTCCGTCTTGAAGGCGGCGCCGAGCAATACGATGATCGTCACTTGGGCGAAGCTCACCCTGACGATGCTCGTGGACATGCTCTCCGTCGCTTCGATGTGCGTGGTCATCTCGCTCACGACGGATCTCGCGAAGATCGAGATCGTGCGTATGTTCCTCATCATCGTGCCCGTCAGCCTCGGGAATATCCTCTGGAGCTTCCAGCTCGACGTCACGAATCCCAAGGTGAATGATTACGCCGTGAAAGGGGACGCCGTGGTGGATAATCCGAATGTGGCGAAGTCCCTCCTGAATGGCTTCCTCATCTCCACCATCATGGGTGTGGCGACCTTGCTGCTCCTCATAGATGCATATAAGTCCGGATGGCTCCGCGCGATCCTTATCGCGTACGGATTCTTCCTCTTAAGGCTCTTCCTATATAATAGTTACTTGAAAGTATATTTCAATGATATACAAGGGTAGGCGCGCATGAATAAGAAGATAGTCATTTTGATCGTTATAGTGGAATGCGTCCTCAGCATCCTCCTCATCGCCGTGATCGGTCTTGCAATCGAGTCTACGCATAATGAAATCGAGTGCAAAGAGATCTATTTTACGACGGCGGAAGGTGAGAAGCTGGAAGACGGCGCAACGTTGGAGGTGGAACGCCCCGATATGGGCTATCAGCTCCATTATCTTCTCGAACCGGGCAATACGACGGACAAGGCGGTGACTTTCACCTCCGGGAATTCGGCTTTTGCGACGGTGAACGAGGTGGGATACGTGACTTTCATCGAAGATGAAGCGGTGTCCATCACCATCTCGTCGAAAAATGGGAAAACCGCGACTGTGTACTTGATTCCCCTGAAGAAGAATCACGGCACGCTCGTTGTTTAATAAAAAAGGATTTTATAGGAAAGGAGGTTTGTATGAAAACGAAACTCGCAAAAGCGGTCTTGTTTCTCCTTGTGACGGCGTTGGTGGTAGCCACGCTGGTCGCTTGCGGAGAGCAGACCAAGAGCTTCTCCGTCACGGTTATGGACGGAGACGCGGTCCTCACGACCCTGTCCGTTACGGATGGCGGCACGTTGGACTATGAAGGAAAGGTCACGAAGGACGGGTATCGCTTCGTCGGGCTCTATATTGACTCCGGATTTAAGGAGCCTTTTGATCCGACGACCACGTTCAGCGGGGATCTCACGGTGTATGCGCGTTTTGCCGCGTCGAGCTGGACCATTACGGTGAAGCCGAATAAAGGCACGGCGACCAAGACGAGCTACGAATTGAATACGGGAGATACCTATGAGCTGGAGGAGCCCACGAGAGAAGGCTATCGCTTTGTCGGCTTTACGTATGAGGACGATAATGGCGATGAGCAGGAGTTCCCCACGAGCGGCAAGTATAATCTCACGAGAAACGTGCGTGTTACGGCGCAATGGGAGATCGAGACCTATGAGGTGAAGCTCTATGACGGAGAGACCTTGCTCGACACCCTCGAGGCGGATTACAATACCAAGGCGATCTTCCCCGTGGATCCCACGAAAGCGGGTCATACCTTCGTCGGTTGGTTCGAGAAGGACGCCACTGCGGCGTTCGTGAAGACGACGGCGATCACGAAGGATTATGAGCTCTTCGCATCTTGGAGCGTGAATGACTGCACCGTGAAGCTCTACGATACGGATACCGGCACGCAGTACGCTCCCATCACCGTGAAATACGGCAGCGTGGCGACCTTCCCTGCGGATCCCACGAGAGACGAATACGATTTCCTCGGTTGGTTCGCGGCGGGCTCTGCGACGGCTTTCGATAAGACGGCTGCGATCTCGCAGGCGGAGGTGGTCCTCACTGCGAAATGGGCGAAGAAGACCTATACGGTGACCTTGAAGAGCGAGACCTTCTCGGCGGACAGCGTCCAGACCGTGGAATACGGCAAGAGGATCGCCTTCCCGGAAGATCCCGCGAAGACGGGCTATGATTTCCTCGGTTGGTTCGAGGACGATGCGGCCGAAGCTTTCACGAAGAGCACGGCGATCACGAAGGACGTCACTTTGACGGCGGGATTCGAGATCAAGACCTTTACGGTGAAGCTCTATGACGGCGGCACGCTTCTCGATACGCTTTCGGCGGCATACAATACGGCGGCGACCTTCCCCGAAGATCCCACCAAGACCGATTCGAATTTCGCGGGTTGGTACGAGACGGGCGCTGCGACGGCCTTCGATAAGGAGACCAAGCTCGACAAGGATTACGAGCTCACGGCGAAATGGACGAAGAAGACCTTCACGGTGACCTTGAAGAGCGAGACCTTCGAGGCGGACAGCGTCCAGACCGTGGAATACGGACAGAAAGCCACCTTCCCGGAGGAGAATCCCTCGAAAGCGGGACATGATTTCCGCGGTTGGTATGAAGAGGGCGCCCAGGCTGCCTTTGGCAGAAATACGGCGATCACGAAGGACGTCACCTTGACGGCTACCTTCGCGCCGAAGACCTTCACGATCACGATGGTGAATTATCCCGCTTGGAGCTTGAATGTCACTTATGGCGAGACCTATTCTCTCCCCTCGAAGGCGACGATAGAGGCAGCCATCTGCGGCAGCACGTCGGATGACGCTTGGCTCTCCTTCATAGAGTACACGTCCGATGCGGCCGGCTTCGCGCTCACGGCGGAAGAAGACGGCACCTTCTCCTTCACGTATCTCTGGGAGACCGCCATCATCATCACGGCGAACTGCGAGGCGAACCCCGCGTATCATAAGAGCACGGTGACGCTTTACAGAGAGAGTGACAATGCTTCTATGGGCTCCTTCTCCGTGGAGAATGGCGCCACAGCGAAGACCGAGCTTGCCGCCGTAGATACGGCTTGGGCGGGTCATACCTTCGTCGCTTGGTATGCGGAGAAGAATGGTGAGACGGCTTTCGACGTTGATGCGGCGATCTCTCAGCCCATCACCCTCTATGCAAGATATACGGATGACACCTATACCGTGACGCTCTATAAGGCGGATGGCTCGGTGTATGACACGATCTCGGGCGTTGCTTATGGCGCGACGGTCGATCTCCCGACCCTTGATCCGACGACGAGTCAGGACTTCTTGGGTTGGTTCGAGACGGGCGCCACGACCGCTTTCGATGACGACACCCAGATCATCGGTGACCTCGCTTTGACGGCAAGATGGCAGACCGTTACCTTTACGGTGACTTTGGTGAATGAATATTGGGATGCGAATAGGGTCCAGCAGGTGGTGCGCGGCAGCGCGGCTGCATTCCCCACCGATCTGGATCCGGCGGAAGGCTATGAATTCACGGGTTGGAAGCATGGCGCTGACGCTTTCGCTATGGATACGGCGATCACGGAAAATATCACCTTGACGGCTTCCTTCGCGAAGAAGAAATTCACGGTGACCCTCTATAATGAGGACAATACGGTGTATAGTACGATGCAAAACGTCGAGTATGGTACGAAGGTTAGCCTTGATGACCTTTCCGATACGGAGAGTCATACCTTCTCCGGTTGGTTTGCGCGTGGTGCGGAAGCCGCGTTTGATGACGCCACGGCGATCACTGCGGATCTCGAATTGTGGGCGGCTTGGACGATCAAGACCTTCAGCGTCACTTTCGAAGGAAAGGGCACGCAGCAGGTGGAATGGGGCGCATGCGCGGTGATCCCCGCTGAAAATCCCGAGCAGACGGGACATGCTTTCTCGGGCTGGTATAGCGGCGATACGAAGATCGAAGCGACGACGCCGATCTATCAGGCTTACGTCCTTACGCCGCGCTTTACGGCGAATACCTATACCATCACGTTGGAGCTTCTCGGCGGAAGCGGCGCAGCGAGTGTTAATGTTGAGTACGGCAAGAAGCCGCAGATCGCGGATCCCGAAAGATTCGGCTATACCTTCGAAGGTTGGACGCACGACGGCGTGGACTTCGATCTTGACGTGAACTATGATATCGAAGGCGACATCGAGCTTACCGCGGTTTGGGAGGAGCTTCCTGTCCAATACGACGCCGGCATTTTCGTGGTGTCGGGTGAGCGCGTGCTCTTGACGAATTCCACGTACAGCATCACGTCAAAAATTAATAATGGTCCTTATCAATTCGTTTTGTCGGACGAGGATAAGGAATACGTCCGTTATACGAAAAAAGTGGGCACCAATGAAGATAATCTGTATGAGATCAAGCCGATCGATTCCACGGCGGAAGGACAGACCATCACCTTGCATCTGCAACAGACGGAGGAAGAAGGCGGCTTGACGACGACGCTCGAGGTCCGCATCGTTCCGAACGTCGATTCTTTCACGCTCGGCACGCATTTTACTGCGATGAGCGTGAATGCGAATAACGGCAATCTCTTTGTGACCACCAGCGCTACGCCGATCGCCAATTATTCGCAGCCGGATCCCACGAGTTCGCTCGACGTCGGCAATCAAAATTTCAAGCCCGACTTCTTGTTGAAGACCAGATTGGATAGCTATACGACGGACTTGGACTTCGCCACCGGCTTGAAAGTTGAGGAAATGATAGAGGTTGACGCGGAGTCTCCCGTGAACTACGCAGCGGATTGCGCTTTCGAAGGGGGAGAACTCGTATTCTCCGAGAATATCCCGACCGGGAAGACCTATATGTTGAAGATCGTGCCGAAATATGATCCCAATAAATGGGATGGTGATGATAGCACGACTCCGCATGAATTCACAATGAAGATCAATCTGAATACCGGCGTGAATGTCTATACGAATGAAGAACTGAAAGCGGCGTATGCAGACCTTTCTGTCCATCAGATCAATATCCTCCGCAATATCACGGCGAAGGTGTCGAGAGAGGATTGCTTCATCGACGCAAACGGAAAGGGATATAGCACGGAAACGGAGACCGTCACCTTGGAAGACGCGGATCACAATACGTACGAACTCGAAGTGGATCCCAGCACGCCGAAGAATGACTTCTTGCATAGCGTGTATTCGAGAGTAACGAATGATAAGAATGACCGCATCGCCATCAGCGGAAACTACTTCAAGATCGATGGCAGCAAGCTGCCTTACATCGATAATGCGCACGACGGCAAGTATCAGAAAGAAGGAAGCCCCTTTGTGTCCGGCGACTCTTATCGTATCGCGAACGTGCAGATCGGTATCTTCCTCTATCGTTGCGCGGATGCAGGAAGCGGCGACGCAATGATCCGCAGATATAAGGACGGCACCGCCACGATGACGAATCTCAGGATCGAAGGCAATAATATGATGAATCTTGCCGGCTATGCGCAGAACTTGAATGACGGTTATAAGGACCTTCTCAAGATGAGCGCCTCGTATATCGGCGTGGTGGTCCGTGGAGGCACGATGAATATGGAGAATGTCTCCATCGTGAATACCGGCATGGGCATCATGGCACATGGCAGCATCTCGGGCTATGATACGCCGGGCGTTACGAGCGACAGCGCGAGAGGCGAGTATGACATAAACAAAAACGGCACCATTGACGATAATGAGAAGGACGTCATTATCCCGGCTCCTCAGGCGAAAGAGACCCAGTCTTGCGTTTTGAACATGACGAATTCGATGATCAAGAATTCCTGGGCGAATAGCATCTACACCTATGATCTCTGTAATGTCACGCTCACAGGCTGTCAGATCGGTGCAAGCAGCGGCGCTTCCATCTCCGTGGATGACAAGCCGTATGCGACGACAGGAAATGCCGCTACGAGCAATGGATTCAGTGATTTGAATACTGTGATCACGATGGACCTCAGCACGGCAAATAACATCAAAAACTGGGTCTCCGGTGCGGAGGCTTGGTTCGTGGCGTACGGGCAATCGGGCCTTGCCGGAACTGTGAAGAAAATGGTGAATGACGGTGTTAAGCAAACAAGTCCGTATTTGACTGTTTTGAAGAGCGTTGTCGAGCCCGGACAATCGGAAGCGACCACGTATATGAACTTCGTTATTATGATCCGTGATTCCGGTGGCGGCTCAAATGCCGATTATCAAAAAGATCAAGACGGAAAGCCTGTAATTAATTTGGTGGGTTATCCGACTAACGGAGTGATCATTCCATGCAACTTTGAGTCGGATGCTCCGGGGACTATTGCTACTGGACGCATGTATGTAGCGGCAGGAACGGACGACGAGGCTTTGGGAGAGAATAAGACTTCCGGAGCGGGCACAATCAGTCTCTATTTGCCGATTTACGCAATTAACGAGCCTGAAATAACAGGCTGATCTCTCGCGGCAAAAGCAAACAAAAAAAGAGACACTCTTCGGGGTGTCTCTTTTTCCGTATGCAACCCGCCGCGGGGATGATCGCTTACTTTGCCTTGAAAATAAGCGATTTTTCTCCCCAATAGGGGATATGGGGTTTGCGGGCACGAGCACGATTCCTCGAATGCCTCGCTATTCGCTTTAGGCTCTACGCGGCCCTTCGGCTCAGGATGACGATATAACGGTGCAGGACTGAGCTTGGGTTCGGGATGACGGATCATACTGTGTCATACCGACCGAAGGGCGAAGCCCGAAGCGGAGCGTATCGCCGATTATCACGTACTGCCTGCAGGGCAGTCTTTGCTCGGGCAGAGCAGAGGAGCAAGAATACGCGGCGATCCTTCGGCTACGCTATGCTTTGCTCAGGATGACGAATGTGTAGTGTCTGCTCTCATCTATTTGTCATGTTGAGCTTGCCGAAACATCGCCGATTACTGCCCACGACCGCAGGTCGGCTTTCGCGGGGGATGGCGCCTTTTCGCCTCTTCTTTCGCCGCTTTTTCCCTGTCCTGCATTTTCTCACAAAAAATTTCAAATAAATATTTGACTAACTACGGCAGAATTGATACAATAAAAAGGCTTGTGAGAAATTGCAAGTAATTTTGTCGTCATTTGAGGTGACTTGTGACGGAAGACTATAAGTCTTTAATGGATAATTCTCCCAAGAAACTTGTTGGGCTGAAGCAGGTTTTGCGGGGTGTTACAGACGGCACATTATGGTGTGTAATCGTGTCGTCCGATTGCGAAGATTTCATCAAGCGAGCGGTGCGAGACGCCATCGCGGACAGAGACGTCCTCTTGAAGAGCGGCCCCACCATGGCGGAGCTCGGCAAGGCAGCGGAGATCGATGTCGGCGCGGCGGTCGTAGGGCTCGTGAGGTGAGAATGGAGCAGTCGTTTCCCGAAGGAAACTTCGGACATGCGCAAAAGTCCTTCCGAAGGCGGAAGGCATCCCGGAATGTTCTCCAAGGGTTGACGGAGAGCAGGAAGACTATAAGGAGGTCAAGATATGCCAACAATCAATCAGTTAATTAGGCACGGTAGAGAGAAGCAAGAGTCCAAGACTCTCGCGCCTATCCTGCAGCGCTGCCCGCAACGTCGCGGCGTGTGTCTGTCGGTCACTACCACCACGCCTAAGAAGCCGAACTCTGCTATGCGTAAGATCGCGAGGGTGCGTTTGTCCAACGGCATGGAAGGTACCGTGTACATTCCCGGCATCGGACATAATCTGCAAGAGCATAGCGTCGTGCTCATTCGCGGCGGCAGGGTGAAGGACTTGCCTGGTGTTAGGTATCATATCGTGCGTGGAGCGCTCGATACTGCCGGCGTGGCAAAGCGCAAGCAGGCTCGTTCCAAGTACGGCGCAAAGAAACCTAAATAATAACGATTTAAGAATAATATATAAGGAGATAATAAAGTATGCCAAGAAGAAGTGGTGTGCCTAAACGTGACGTTCTGCCCGATCCTATCTATCATGATAAAGTCGTGACGAAGCTGGTCAATCAGATCATGCTCGACGGCAAGAAGGGTACGGCGCAGGCGATCGTATATGGGGCATTTGGTATCATAGAAGAAAAGACCGGCACCGCGCCTCTTGATATCTTCAAGAAGGCACTTGCGAATGTGATGCCGCAAGTCGAGGTGAAGGCGAGAAGGGTCGGCGGCGCGACGTATCAAGTCCCGCAAGAGATCCGTGAGGAAAGAAGACAGACGCTCGGCATCCGTTGGCTCGTCATGTTTATGAGAAAGCGCGGCGAGAAGACGAGTGACCAGAGACTTGCCGGCGAGCTGATGGACGCGGCGAACGGCATGGGTAACGCAGTGAAGAAGAGAGACGAGATGCATCGTATGGCTGAGGCCAATAAGGCATTCGCTCATTATCGTTGGTAGGACAGAAAGATGAGAGATTATCCCATTGAACGTACGAGAAATATAGGTATTATGGCGCATATCGACGCGGGCAAGACGACCACGTCCGAGCGTATTTTGTACTATACCGGCAAGACCCGTAAGATCGGCGAGGTCCATGAAGGCGGCGCCACGATGGACTGGATGGAGCAGGAGCAGGAGCGTGGTATCACCATCACCTCCGCAGCTACCACCGTCACGTGGAATGACTGCGCGATCAACCTCATCGACACCCCGGGACACGTGGATTTCACCGTCGAGGTGGAGCGTTCTCTGCGCGTCTTGGATGGAGCCGTGGCGGTCTTCTGCGCGAAGAGCGGCGTCGAGCCCCAGTCCGAGACTGTGTGGCGTCAGGCGACGAAGTACAAAGTCCCCCGTATCGCTTTCGTGAATAAGATGGATATCGAGGGTGCGAATTTCCCCCGCGTTATCGAGATGATGAAGAATAGGCTCGGCGCGAATGCCGTGGCTTTCGAGCTCCCCATCGGACAAGCCAAGGAGTTCAGAGGCATCATAGATCTTCTGAATATGAAGGCGGACGTGTATCATAATGACGACGGCAAGGTCTTCGACGTTGTGGACGTTCCCGCGGACATGAAAGCGGCGGCGGAAGAGGCGAGAGCCGTGCTCGTGGAGAAGATCTGCGAATGCGACGACGACCTCATGGAGAAATTCATTATGGAAGAGGAGATCACGGTCCCCGAGCTGAAAGCGGCGCTTCGTAAGGGCGTCATCGCGAATAAGATCGTGCCCGTGCTCTGCGGCAGCGCCTTCAAGAATAAGGGCGTGCAGGCGCTCCTCGACGCCATCGTGGATTATCTGCCCTCTCCGATCGATATCGGCGAGACCGAAGGCATCGATCCCGACGAGCACGATAAGGTGCTCTCCCGCATTCCTGCGGACGATCAGCCTTTCAGCGCTCTTGCATTCAAGATCATGACCGACCCCTATGTCGGTAGGCTCACGTTCATCCGCGTTTACAGCGGCGTTTTGAAGAGCGGCGACAGCGTGCTCAATGCGAATAAAGGCAAGAGCGAGCGTATCAACCGTATTCTCCGCATGCATGCGAATGATCGTAAAGAGGTGGACAGCCTCAGCACGGGCGATATCGGCGCGGTCATCGGTCTCAAGAATACGACGACGGGTAATACCCTCTGCGACGAGAAGTACCCCATCGCTTTCGGTGAGATGACCTTCCCCGAGCCGGTTATCACGCAGGCGATCGAGCCCAAGACCAAAGCGGGTCAGGACAAGATGGCTGTGGCGATCCAAAAGCTCGCGGAGGAAGACCCGACCTTCCGTGTCTATACGGACAAGGAGACGGGGCAGACCATCATCGCGGGTATGGGCGAGCTGCACCTCGAGATCATCATGGATCGTTTGGTGCGCGAATTCCACGTGGAAGCGAATATCGGCAAGCCGGAAGTCGCATATAGAGAGCGCTTCAAGGGCGCCTGCGACGTGGAAGGAAGATACGTCCGTCAGAGCGGTGGCCACGGTCAGTACGGTCACTGTAAGATCAAGCTCACCCCGGGTGAGCCCGGATCCGGCGTCATCATCGAGGATAATACCGTCGGCGGCTCCATTCCGAAGGAATATTTGCCCGCTGTTATGGACGGTATCCGCGAGGCGTCCAAGACCGGTCAGTTCGGTTATGAGGTCCTTGATTTCCATGTGAGTATCTACGACGGTAGCTACCACGAGGTGGACTCCTCCGAGCTCGCCTTTAAGCTCGCCGGTTCCATGGCTTTCAAAGCCGCGATGGAGAAGGTGGGCACGGCTCTTCTCGAGCCGATCGCGCAGGTGAATATCACCGTGCCGGAGGATTATCTCGGCGCGGTCATGAATACCATCGCGCAGCGTCGCGGTAAGGTCAAGGCGATGGAGTCTGACGGTACCGCGCAAAACGTCGAGGCGGAAGTCCCGCTTGGCGAGATGTTCGGATACGCTACGGAGCTCCGCAGTGCGACGGCAGGCCGCGGCAATTTCATGATGACTTTCAAACATTATGACCTTGCGCCGGAAAGTGTAGTTGCAAAGTTCAGAGTAAAGTAGTATAATAAGGAAAGTTGCAGCGGATAGCTGCTACAAAATAAAAATTGTTAAAGATATATTAGGAGGATAATTAACAATGGCAAAGGAAAAATTTGACAAAAGCAAAGTGCACGTTAATGTCGGTACCATTGGTCACGTTGACCACGGCAAGACGACCTTGACAGCAGCTATCACGATGTACTGTGCTAATAAGGGCAATGCGGCGTCCATGAAGTATGACGAGATCGACAAGGCCCCGGAAGAGAAGGCACGTGGTATCACAATCAACACCGCTCACGTTGAGTATCAGACCGAGAAGAGACACTACGCTCACGTTGACTGCCCGGGACACGCGGACTATGTTAAGAACATGATCACCGGTGCGGCGCAGATGGACGGCGCGATCCTCGTCGTGGCTGCGACCGACGGTCCCATGCCCCAGACCCGCGAGCACATTCTTCTCGCCCGTCAGGTCGGCGTGCCCTACATCGTCGTGTTCCTCAACAAGTGCGACCAGGTCGACGACGAATAGCTCCTCGAGCTTGTCGAGATGGAGGTCCGTGAGATCCTCGACAAGTACGAGTTCCCCGGCGACAACACCCCGATCATTCGCGGTTCCGCTCTTCTCGCCATGCAGGCGGGTGCTGCGGGCGACTTCGCGAATCCCGCGTTCGGCCCCATCCAAGAGCTTCTTGACACCCTTGACAGCTACATCCCGAACCCCGAGCGTGCTATCGATCAGCCGTTCCTTATGCCTGTCGAAGACGTCTTCACCATCACCGGTCGTGGTACCGTTGCTACGGGCCGTGTCGAGCGTGGTATCGTGAAGCTCAATGACAAGGTCGAGCTCGTCGGTCTCCGCAATGACAATAGCACCATCGAGACCGTCGTTACCGGCGTCGAGATGTTCCGTAAGCTCCTTGACGTGGCTGAGGCAGGCGACAACATCGGTCTTCTCCTCCGTGGTATCAAGAGAGAAGAGATCGAGCGTGGTCAGGTCCTTGCGAAGCCCGGCACCATTCATCCCCACACCCACTTCACCTCTCAGGTGTACGTGTTGAAGCAGGAGGAAGGTGGGCGTCACACCCCGTTCTTCAATGGCTATCGTCCGCAGTTCTATTTCAGAACCACCGACGTGACCGGTACCATCGCTCTTCCGAAGGGCGTTGAGATGGTTATGCCCGGCGATAACATCGACATGGAGATCAAGCTCATCACCCCGATCGCTATCGAGCAGGGCTTGCGCTTCGCTATCCGTGAAGGTGGTCGTACCGTTGGTTCCGGCGTTGTTGCCCAGATCATCAACGACTAATCAAGTCACATAAAAAAGAGTCCGTTGGGTCTTCCCGACGGACTTTTTCTATCCCATTTAGCGAGAATCTCTCCGATTATATCCAAAAGCGGAAGATAGAGGAAGGGAAAAGGGCGCTGCGTTATACGGACAGGCCTGCTGTGAACATCGCGCTTTATCTCGGATTTTCCTCACAAAGTCATTTTTCCCGCGTCTTCAAAAAGCATGCGGGCGTCACGCCGAACGAATATAGAAACGAGAAGCGATCCGGACGTTCGCATGATCGTTCGATCGGGTGAGGATCAAGCCGCGTCGTCGCCCCGTTTTTTGCCATAGGGGGATGCCTCTTGCGGGGCGGATATTATGAAAAATGTTTCATAATATATGGACTTTTTTGCGAAAATGCGATATAATATACGCAGTTTTTCGCTGTAGGAGGGATTTATGAAGAATTTTTTCGCGAAAATCGGCGTCGCCATCAAGGCGAATAAGGGAAGAACGATCGCCATCTCGGCCACGGCATTCGTTTTGGTCTGCGTGATCGTTTCCTTGTCCGTATTGAATGCGCTTTTATTTAACCGTCTTTCCAAAGGCTATGTGCCGACGGACGAGCAGCTCGCCGCCATCAAGGACGATCCCGCGAATCAATATAAGCGCGTGGTCATCATCGGCGTGGACGGCGTGGGCGATTATTTCAGCAAGGCGTATACGCCGAATTTCGATAAAATGTTCGACACGGAGAAGAATGCCTCCGTCACCTATACCGGCACGGCGGTCTATCCCACCATCAGTTGCGAGAACTGGATGGCGATGTTCCATGGCGTGCGCCCCGTCTATCACGGCTTCATCTTCAAAGATACGAATCAGCGCGTCGAAGCGGGCAAGCAGACGGATACCGAGAAGTATCCCTCCTTTATCAAGCAATATCTCAGCCAGTACGAGACGGGCGACGTCCTCGCCGTCTGCACTTGGCGCGGCGTGAATAACGGCATCATCGAGGATGATCCGCGCGTCACGAAATACAATACGTACGCCGAAGAGATCTATGCCATCTTGAATGGTGAGACGGAGTACGCTCGCACGACGGATAAGCAATATCAAACGGGATATGTGAAGGATGAGGACGGAAATCTTATCTTGGACGTCGTGGAAAATAGCAAATACGGCGAGGTGAATGCCTATGTCGAAGCGCCGATCTATGACGACGTCGCGGGCATCTCTCCCTTGAAGGATTATCTTGCGGCGCAGGTGATGCTTTACGGCTATGCGGACGAGACCATCGAGATGCGCGATGCCATCACGATGCAGCGCGTCATCGAAGAGACCGTCAAGAACCCCGACAAATATAAGATCGCGTATATGCACCTCGATCAGGTGGATCACGCGGGTCATAGCTTCGGCTATGGAAAGCCCGGCTATGTGAACGCGGTTTCGCGCGTGGATATGCTTCTCGGCAGGCTTTACGACGCCTATGAAGCGGCGGGCATGCTGGAAGACACCCTCTTCGTCCTCTGCACGGATCACGGCCATAGGCTCCCCGGCGGACATAAGAACCACGGCAAGAATACCGATCTCGAAGTAAATATCACCTTCGCCATCGCGGGCAAGACCGTGAAGAAGGGCAAGCTGACTTCGAGATACGTGGACACCGATATGGCGGCGGTCATCTCCTATGCGCTTGGCGTGAAGGCGAGTGAGAATTGGCAGGGGAGGGTTCCTTACGGAATGTTCACCCTTTTAGGTTGACTTTGTATAAGGCGGCATCTGCGGCGTTTACTGTCATCGCCCCCGAGCAGTTACGTACGTTAGTACGCGCCTACTCGGCGGCTCGACGAGCCTTGCATCTGCCGCCTTCTCCAAAGTCAACGAATAGAGACTGAGAGCGCTTGTCTCTGCACCCCTCTACACGCTCTGTAATGTAAGGAGGCTTCGCATTCTGTATAATGAGGAAGGTTTGTTCGGCGGCTCGACGAGCCTTGCATCTGTCGCCTTCTCCAAAGTCAACGAATAGAGACTGAGAGCGCTTGGTCGGGCACGGCTTTATAGGCTCTGTAATGTAAGGAGAGGAAAGGAGTATCTGTCGCCTTCTCTGAAGTTAAGGAGAAAAAGTGTGCAATTCAACATTTTTAAAAGACGCAACGGAGCGCATCTTGACAGGGCGTTCCGTTGTTTTGAAAGGAGTGTATTATGAAAGAATTCTTCGCTAAATTCGTTTTGGCTGTCAAGGCGCATAAGGGACGGACGGTGGCGATCTCGGTAGCGGCGGTCGTCTTGATCTTCGCCATCATTACGCTCTCTTGCTTCGGAGCGGTCACCTTTAATCGCTTTGCCACGGGCTATGTCCCCACGGAGGCGGATCTCGCGCTGATCAATGAAAATCCCGAGAATCAATACGCGCGCGTCCTCATCATCGGCGTGGACGGCATGGGAGATTATGTAAATCGGATGGAGAAAGGCTCCATGCCGAATTACGAGAAGCTCTTCGGCGGATTCACGACGGAGAATGGAATGGTCGTCGGCGCTTCCGTCACGCATACGGGGCTCGCCGTCTATCCCACCATCAGCGCGCAGAATTGGACGTCGATGTTCCATGGCGTGCGCCCCTTTTATCACGGCATCAAAGGCGCTGCCTCGAATAAGGATCTCGAGAACGGCAAGACGCCGAATGAGAAATACCCTTCTTTCATCAAAGCGTACTTGGACGCGCACCCCGAGGGGAAAGTCCTCTCTTCCTGCACCTGGAAAGCCGTGAATAACGGCGCCATCGAGGATCTCCCGCAGGTGAAAAAGATCAATAACGACTGCGAGACCGTTTACGCCATCGCGAACGGAAATCGAGACGAAGCGGGGAATGCCATCATCCGGAATGAAGCTCTCGTCAGTCGGATCAAGGCGGAAACCGCAGTGGACGGCTATGCCGACGAGACCTATGCGCTCACCGACGCCGTCACCGTGCAGCGCATCATCGACGAGACCGCGGCGGAAGATTATAAGATCGCTTATATGCACCTCAATCAGGTGGATTCCGCAGGGCATAGCTACGGCAATAATAAGCACGCTTATATCAAAGCCGTTTCGCGCGTGGACGTCTTGCTCGGCGAGCTGTATCGGGCGTATGAAGCGCGCGGCTGGCTGGACGACACCCTCTTCATCCTCTGCACGGATCACGGTCATCGTTATCTGCAGGACGGCACGGGCCACGGCGGAAATAGCGACGTGGAAGTCACCGTCACTTTCGCCATCGCGGGCAAGACCGTGAAGCAGGGCGCGCCGGGGAAATATGTGAATACCGACCTTGCGCCCATCGTGGCGTATGCGCTCGGGGTGAAGGCGGATGAGAATTGGCAGGGGAAGGTTCCCTATGGGATGTTCACCCTTTTGGGGTGAGCAGAGCGTGTATAGCGGCGCATATCCTGCGCTAACTACCTCGCTCGTCGGGCATCACGTACAAGGAGTACGCTCAGACCCGCCTCCTCGGAGAGCGCTTGCCTCTACGCCCCTCTACACGCTCTGTAATGTAAGGAGGCTTCGCATTCTGTATAATGAGGAAGGTTTGTTCGGCGGCTCGACGAGCCTTGCATCTGCCGCCTTCTCCAAAGTCAACAGAATGGATCCCGAGAGCGCTTGCCTCTGCACCCCTCTACGCGCTCTGCGAAAATGGAAAGACGAGCCTTGCATTTACCGTCTTCTCCAAGGTCAACGGTTAAATAAACAAGCATTATCAATGCGCAGTCAAGATAATACAGTCATCTCTTATGACAAAAGCCCTCTCGGCAGTCGAGAGGGCTTTTGCTTAGTCTTTCGTGAAAGACGTGTTGGTACATTTGGGGCAGGGCGGGATCTTGTCGTTCTTGCCCACGTTGACGTTGGTGCCGCAGTTCGTGCAGCTATAGGTGCCGTCGCCGGGCTTCTCTCCGGTGTGATAATACTTCATATGAGTATCCTCCTTTTATTTGATATCGTGAGTATCGCCCCGTTCTCATTTTTTTATACTCACATCAGGCGACAAAGCAGGCAGGAGAGCAGGGTGCCCGCGCCCGTGGCGACGAGGGAGATGGCGAGGGCGCCGCGATATCTTCGGATCTTCGTCCTGCTGGCATAGACCGCCGCGACGTAAAAGACGGTCTCGCTGCTGCCTACGATGACGCTTGCCGCGCGCGCGGGGTAACTATCCGCGCCGCATCTCCGATAGACGTCCTCCAAGAGGGCGATGCTGCCGCTCCCGCTCATCGGACGCACGAGGATGAGCTCGGTGAGCTCCGAGGGGATGCCGAGGAAACGGAAAGCGGGAGAGAGGAGCTCCGCAAGGCGGGCGGCGAGCCCGCTCGTCTTGAAGAGGTTCACGGCGATGAGGACGGCGGCGAGATAAGGAAAGAGATCCTTTGCGAGACGGACCGCATCTTTCGCGCCCTCGATGAAAGCGTCGAAGACAGGGACGCGGCGAATGGCGCCCAAGACAAGGTTCAGGAGGATGAAGGCGGGGAGGATATAGACGCTCATTTCCGTTTTCTCGTGAGGAGCGTGAGGCTTACGCCGAGGAAAGCGGTGATGGCGGTGGAGAGCAGGGTGGGGAGGAGAATGTCCGAAGGGGAGAGGCTGCCCGCGCTTGCGCGCAGGGCGATGATCGTGGAGGGGAGAAGCTGGACGCCGCAGGCATTGATGACGATGAGGAGGCGGGTGTGCTCTCGTGCCGTTTCGTCCTCTCCTTGCAAGCGGGCTGTGGCTTCGATCCCGAGCGGGGTCGCCGCGCCGCCGATGCCGAGGAAATTCGCGGCGAGGTTTTGCGAGATGAGGGAGTGCGTCTCTTTGTCCTCTCCCTTGAAAAGCCTTTTCGTGATGGGGCGGAAGAGCTTTTCCGCGGCTTTGGTGACGCCGTTTCTTTTCATCACGCCGAGCACGCCCAGCCAAAGGGCATAGACCGCCAGCATTTTGAGAGAAAGGGTGACGGCGTCCGTCGCTCCGCCGATCGCGGCGGAGATCGCCGTATCGGGGGAAAAGAGGAGGAGATAGACGAGGCTCGCCGTCATCAAAAGGAAAAAGAGCACGTTCATAGGAATATGCTATTCGCGGATGGCGGCTTTTATGTCCTTATGCGCTCTGCTTGCGGGCGGAATATACGGCGTCTTGCGGGGGATAATAGCTCTCGCGCACGAGGGTGGTCGTGCTCACGCCGTCAAGGGTATGGATGCGGTAAAGCGCGCTGCGCACGCCCTCTCTTCCTTCCTTTAAGAGGGTGCGATCCGTCAGGTCGGAGAGGGGCGAGCCCTTTTCGTCCAAGGCGCGGAAGGGGACGTATTGCAGCACGTCGCTTTTCAGCTCGTATTTCCCCGCTTTTCGTTCGCCGTAAAGGCGGAAGGTCAGGCTGTCTTCGCCGAGGTCCGCGACGATATAAAGGGGATAAGGCGTATCGTTCTTAAAAGTGAAGTCGATGGCGTCGGAGACCGTGCAATCCCGCGCATAGTCCACGTATCCGACGGGGCGGGAATGCGCCGAGGCGCGTGTGGGGGTGAGCCCCGCGAGCAGGACGGCGTTATAAAGCGTCGTGCTCACTTGGCAGACGCCGCCGCCCACGCCTTTGACAAAGTCCCCGTTCAGGATGATATTCGCGCTTTCGAAGCCTCTTTCTTCCGTGCGTTCGCCCACGACGGCGTTAAAAGAGAAGGTCTCTCCCGAAAGCAGGGCGTAGCCGTCGATCGCACGGGCGGCGAGGGCGATATTGTGTCGTCTATGCGCCCCGGACGTTCTGAAAGAAGTGGTGAAGCGAGCGATGAGCGCGGTGCGTTCCCGAAGATCCGCGAGCGTGACTTTCGGAAGCACTTCCTCGGAAAAGACATTCACGGCGCCGCCTTTGTCGAGGGCTCTCGCGACGGCTTTTCCCAGTCGGTCGAGATCCACGGCTCTTCCCGCGCGTTCCTTATAATAGATAAAAGGTACGCTTTTCTTTTTCGTTCGGTCGAGGGTGGCGTCCAAAGGATCTTCTTTCCTTTTGTCACAGGCGGCAGCGAGATAATCCCCGAGCCCGCGCCCGAGATAATTCAGCGCTTCTTTCGCGCCGTATTTCTTTCTCAATTTCTCATAGAGGGGGAGATATCCGCCCGCGGCTTGCGCTTTCAGATGATGCATGGCGTCTGTCAGGACTTCCCGCCCCGTCAAGGGCTCTCCGTCGATCGTGACGAGGATGGGATGCCTGACATAAGGCGCGCCGAAGCCCGCCGAGAGCAGAAAGGCGAAGAGCGCGAGGGCGATGATGAGGCAGGCGTGCTTCCTTTTCATTTCTCCGCGAGAGGGGTCTTTGCCGTCGCCCAAAGGATTGCCGCGATCCAGCCGAAGACGGTCACGCCGAGCACGACGTCCAAGAGGGCGATCCAAAAGCGTTTCGGATGGCGGTTCTTGAAAGCGATGACCGCAGGGAGCAGATAAATGAAAAGCGCGGAAAGCGCGAAAACGGCGATAAGCGCGTACGTCCAGATTTGCATATTCATACCTCCGAAGTAGTATGACCTCACTTTGAAAAAATATTTTCGGAGAATTTTCCCCTCCGTTCAAAAAGGAAAATCCCGTTCAAAAATGATCCGAAAAAGGCATTTTGCCGAAAAAGCCCGAAATATGGGGGCAAAGCGAAAAAGGCGAAAACGCGGCTTATGTACAAAATAAAAATGAACCACAATATCTTGTGTTTGTCAAGTAAAAAAATCGCAATATTTTGTAATTTTTCCTATTGACAAAGACAATACTCTATTGATATACTGAATGGGCAACGAAAATTTAACAAGGCGGTGTTCCCGCCACGGAGGAAGTATGTTAAACGTAAAGAAAAGAGATGGGCAAATAGTACCTTTTGATCTGACGAAGATCAAAGTGGCGATCGAAAAGGCGTTCGATTCCGTCGAGCGCGCGCATACCGACGATATCATCGATCTTATCGCGCTGAAAGTCTGCGCGGATTTCCAAAGTAAGGTCAAGAATGATTGCGTGACGGTCGAAGACATTCAGGATAGCGTTGAGGTCGTGCTCATTCAGGCGAGCTTCGTCGACGTGGCGAAAAGCTACATTCTTTACAGAAAGCAGCACGAGAAAGTGCGTAATATGAAGTCCACGCTCGTGGATTATAAGTCCACGGTGGATAATTATCTCAAGATCAATGACTGGCGTGTGAAGGAGAATAGCACGGTGACCTATTCCGTCGGCGGACTCATCCTCTCGAACAGCGGCGCGGTGACGGCGAATTACTGGCTCAGCGAGATCTATGACGACGAGATCGCCGACGCGCATAGAAATGCCGACATCCATATCCACGATCTTTCCATGCTGACGGGTTACTGCGCGGGCTGGAGCTTGAAGCAGCTCATTCAGGAAGGTCTCGGCGGCGTCCCCGGCAAGATCACGTCCGCTCCCGCGGGACATCTCTCCACGCTCTGCAACCAGATGGTGAATTTCCTCGGCATCATGCAGAATGAATGGGCGGGCGCGCAGGCTTTCTCTTCCTTCGACACCTATCTTGCGCCTTTCGTCAAGGTGGACAATCTTTCTTATAAAGAGACCAAGCAATGCATCCAGTCCTTCATTTACGGCGTGAATACGCCTTCTCGCTGGGGCACGCAGTCTCCCTTCACGAATATCACCCTCGACTGGGTGGTCCCGAATGATATGGCGGAGCTGAATGCCATCGTCGGCGGCAAGGAGATGCCCTTCAAATACAAGGATTGCGAGAAGGAAATGGCGATGGTGAATAAAGCCTTCATCGAGATCATGATCGAGGGCGACGCGAATGGTCGCGGCTTCCAATATCCCATCCCCACTTATTCCATCACCCGTGATTTCGATTGGTCCGAGACCGAGAATAATAAGCTCCTCTTCGAGATGACTGCGAAGTACGGCACTCCTTATTTCAGCAATTATATCAATAGCGACATGGAGCCTTCCGACGTCAGAAGTATGTGTTGCCGTCTGCGTCTCGACCTTCGTGAGCTCCGCAAGAAGTCCGGCGGCTTCTTCGGCAGCGGCGAGAGCACGGGCAGCGTGGGCGTCGTGACCATCAATATGCCGCGTATCGCTTATCTTTCCAAGACGGAGGACGAATTCTTCAAGAAGCTCACCCGTTTGATGGACATCGCGGCGCGTTCTTTGAAGATCAAGAGAGAAGTCATCACGAAGCTCCTTGCCGAAGGACTTTATCCCTATACGAAGCGTTATCTCGGCACCTTCAATAATCACTTCTCGACCATCGGTCTCGTGGGCATGAACGAGGCTTGCCTCAATGCGAACTGGATCCGCAAGGACCTCACGAATAAAGAGGCGCAGGAATTCACGAAGAAGACTTTGAATTTCATGCGCGAGAAGCTCTCCGACTATCAAGAGATGTACGGTGACCTCTATAACCTCGAGGCGACCCCTGCGGAGTCCACGGCGTACAGACTTGCCAAGCACGACAGAAAGAGATATCCCGACATCATCACCGCGACGGAAGGTGACGCCACCCCGTATTATACGAACAGCTCGCACCTCCCCGTGGGCTTCACGTCGGACATCTTCGACGCTTTGGACATTCAGGACGATCTCCAGACCCTCTATACGTCCGGCACCGTCTTCCACGCCTTCCTCGGGCAGAAGCTCGACAGCTGGCAGGCGGCGGCGAATCTCGTGCGCAAGATCGCGGAGAATTACAAGCTTCCTTATTACACGATGAGCCCGACTTATTCCATCTGCGCCGAGCACGGTTATCTTGCGGGCGAGCAGAGGAAATGTCCCGTTTGCGGACGTTCCACCGAGGTGTACAGCCGTATCACGGGTTACTATCGTCCCGTTCAGAATTGGAATGACGGCAAGGTGGAAGAATTCAAGATGCGTAAGACCTATGACATCGCCGGCTCCGTCTATAAGGGTGCGGAGAAAGCGGCTTGCTGCGAGGACGGACAGGTCGTAGAAGCGGCGCAGAAGGCGGCGGCGGAAGGAATGCTCCTTTTCACCACCAAGACCTGCCCGAATTGTAAGATGAGCAAGATGATGCTGGACAGGGAAGGCATCGCCTATACGCCGATCGACGCGGAAGAGAATAAAGACGAGACCGTGAAGATGGGCGTTCGCAAGGCGCCGACTCTCCTCGTGCCGAATGGGAAAGGCGGCTATGACAGATACGAGAATGCCAGCGAGATCAAGGGCTTTATCGAGTCTGTGAGGAAATGATGAAATACGACGTTATCATCGTAGGCGCGGGTCCCGCGGGCATGACCGCGGCGACCTATGCTCTGCGCTCCGGAAAGACCGTGCTCGTCATCGAGTCGGAGACCATCGGCGGACAGATGTCCAATTCGCCCCGTATCGAGAATTTTCCCACGGTGAAAGAGAGCAGCGGGAGCGATCTCGCGGATAAAATGTTCGAGCAGATGACGAGTTTCGGCGCGGAGCTGGAGCTGGACAAAGTGCTGGACGTGGAGAAAAGAGGCGAGGGCGATTTCCTCGTAAAATGCGAGTATAATACCTATAACGCAAAGGCTGTGATCTGGGCGACGGGCGCGAAGCATCGCCATATCGGCGTCCAAGGAGAGGAAGACCTCATCGGAAAGGGCGTGTCTTACTGCGCGCTCTGCGACGGCGCGTTCTTCACGGGCGAAGACGTCGTGATGATCGGCGACGCGAATACCGCCTTGTCTTATACGATGTTCCTCTCGAATTGTTGTAAGCATGTCTATATCTGCACGCTCTTCGATAAGTTCTTCGGGGAAAAGGCGATGGTGGACGCCGTGCTCGCGCGGGAAAACGTCTCTTACGAACATAATCTTTCCTTGCAACGCTTCTTGACGGACGACGAGGGCGCACTCTCGGGGCTGATCTTCCAAAATACGAAGGACGGCTCGGAGCGTCGTTATGACGTGAAAGGCTGTTTCATTGCGGTGGGGCAGGTCCCTTGCAATGATGCGATCAAATCCCTCGTGGAGCTCGACAAGGGCGGATACGTCCTCGCGGGCGAAGACACGATGACCAAGACGGCGGGGCTCTTCGTGGCGGGTGACTGCCGCAGCAAGAGGATCCGTCAGGTCACGACGGCGGCGGCGGACGGCTCCGTGGCGGCGATCGCGGCGGCGACCTATATCGACGCACTGAAATAAAAAAAGAAAAAAGAGGAAGAAGGGGCAGGCGGAGTCTTGCCCTTTCCTTTTTTAGGAGGCGCGAAATGATCATTTGCGGAATGGAGAAATTCTCGATGGTGGACTACGACGGCTTTATCGCCTGTACGGTCTTCACGAAAGGATGCAATTTTCTCTGCCCCTTTTGCCATAATTCCTCTCTCGTCACGGGCGAAGCCGCGGAGATACCGGAGGAAGAGGTCTTTGCTTATCTGGAGAAGAGGAAAGGCTTCGTGGACGCCGTATGCATCACGGGCGGAGAGCCCACCTTGCAAAAGGGATTAAAGGATTTTATCCTGCGTGTCCGCGCGCTCGGTTATAAGGTGAAATTGGATACGAACGGGACGCGCCCCGATGTCTTAAAAGAGCTTTTAAACGAGGGGCTCCTCGATTACGTCGCGATGGATATCAAGACGGATTTCGAGCATTATTCGGATGTCATTTGCGTGTATGATGAGAAGCTCGTCGAGCGGGTGAAGGAGAGCGTCGAGATCTTAAAAGCCTCTTCCATCGACTATGAATTCCGCACGACGGCGATCGCGGAATATCACAGCGAGGCGAATTTCAAGAAGATCGCGGAGGCGGTCCGCGGGGCGAAACGCTTCTTCGTTCAGAAATTTAAGGACGGAGAGAGCAATCTTACGCAGGGGCTTCTCCACGAGCTCCCCGAAGAAGAGGCGCGCAAGTTCCTTGCCGAAGCGGCAAAGACGACGGAGAAGACCGGGATTCGCGGATATTGACCGCATTTTCCGAAGAAAAGAAGAAAAGTCCGTTTCCGTTTGATGCGGAAGCGGACTTTTTGCTTTTATGAACGCGAGTCCTTTTCGGGCTCGCGGATCAATCGAAGAAGAGGGGAAGGTATTGGAGAAAGATGACGTCATCGCGTTTTGCTGCGTCTCCTTCCGCGAGGACGAAAGCCTTTCCGACGACATTCGCATTCGCGTGCGCGAGAAGCCCTTCCAAAGCATGCAGGGACTCGCCCGTGCTCACGACGTCGTCCACGATCAGAACGCGCTTTCCGCTGAGGGAATCGAGCTCGACTTTATCAAGGAAGAGCTCCTGCATCTTCGCCGTGGTGATGGATTTCACCTCCACGCGGACAGGCTCTTTCATATAAAGCTTCGCGCCTTTACGCGCGACGATATAGGTTTTGCCGCTCTGACG
>JAGCXI010000069.1 GCA_017961365.1 Clostridia bacterium | reverse complement strand
TGATCTCGATGATCTTATCCCAATTCGCCGCTTGCTCGGGGAAAAGCCCCGTATGCTTAAAATTCTTGGAAAGCTTCAGATGGAAAGTGAGACCTTTGCGGGAAACGGTGAATTCCTCGGCGAAGGGCTTCAAAACCACCCATTTCTCCTCCCTGCTCCCCGCTTCCGCGCGGTAATACGCGCTAAGCTTCGGATAAGAGAAAAGATCGAAGGGGGCGTCCCATATCGCCTGCGGATCGGGACGAAGCAAGAAGACCTTGCCCCATCGCTCGAGCTTATGACCGTTGCCCGTGGCAATGATCTCGTAATCTTGCCAACCTTTCGCTATTTCCGACATACCGTAAGTCTCACGTTCTTTCCATTGAGGTCATACTCTTTTGTATAACCCTCTATACTGCCGTAACGGACTTCGTCCGCAAGGACGTCCGCACATACGTCGAACTCTTCGATCACGCCCTTAAAATAATCCTCAGCCTCCACGCCGAGCAAGATATGATCGGTGACTTCGAAGCCTGCTTCCTTTCGCATCGTCTGGATCTTGGAGACGATCTCACGGGCAAAGCCCTCTTTGATAAGCGCGTCGGTGAGCCTCGTATCGAGCGCGACGGTGGTCGTGCCGTCCGACTCCGAGCTATACCCTTCCCCACTCTTGGTGGTGATGAGAAGGTCGTCCGCCGTAAATTCCACTTCTTTTCCGTTCAGGACGGTCTTATACGTCTCTCCCGCGCGAACGGTCGACACGATCTCTGCGGCGGGCGCCGTCATAAGGAAGGAGCGGATCGCACCGAGAAGCGGACCGTATTTCGGGCCCAACGTCTTGAGCTGCGGCTTGATCTCATACGAGATGAAGGACTGCTCGCTCGCGGCGATGGAGACTTTCTTCACATTGAGCTCTTCCGCGGCGATATCGAGCATGCCGTCCATCGTAAAGGAGACGTCTGTCTTCACGAACATATTCGCGAGCGGCTGACGATTCTTGATATTCGCTTTATTGCGGCAAGCCCTTCCGAGGAAAACGATATTCTCGATCGCGGACATCTCTTTCTCAAACTCTTTGTCGATGTATTTCTCATCCGCTACGGGGAAAGACGTGAGATGGACGCTGATCGGCGCATTTTTATCGTTATTCACGACGAGATTACGATACACGCTCTCCGCCATAAAGGGAACGAAAGGCGCGATGAGACGAGACATCGTGACGAGGACGTGATAAAGCGTGGTATAAGCCGCCGCCTTGTCTTCTGTCATCTCGCTGCCCCAATATCTCTCGCGGCAACGACGCACGTACCAATTCGAAAGTTCGTCCGTGAAATCCGCGATCATACGGGCGCTCTCCGTGATCTTATAATCCGCAAGATAATCATCCACGCTCTTCACGAGGGTATTCAGACGGCTGAGGACCCAGCGATCCATTAAGCTGAGCTTACAGTCGTCGAGAGAATAATCCTGCGGCTTGTAATCGTCGATCCCGGCATAAAGGGTGAAGAAAGCATAGGTATTCCAGAATGTGCCCATAAACTTCCTCTGCGCTTCGGAGACCGCCTCCGCATAGAAACGCGAGGGAAGCCACGGCGCGCTACCCGTATAGAAATACCAACGGACGGCGTCCGCGCCCTGCTTATCGAGCACGCTCCAAGGATCCACGACGTTCCCCTTATGCTTGCTCATCTTAATGCCGTCTTTATCGCCGACATGTCCGAGAACGATACAATTCTTGAAGGGAGCCTTATCAAAAAGGAGCGTGGAGATCGCCATAAGCGTATAGAACCAACCGCGCGTCTGATCCACCGCCTCACTGATGAAATCCGCAGGGAAATGTTTCTCGAAGGCTTCCTTATTCTCGAAAGGATAATGCAGCTGGGCGAAAGGCATCGAGCCGCTGTCGAACCAACAGTCCATCACCTCGGGCGTACGTTTCATCACGCCGCCGCATTCGCAGGGGAAAGTGATACGATCGATATACGGGCGATGGAGCTCGGAAGGAAGGGTGCCGGAAAGCGCTTTCAGCTCCGCTTTGCTCCCGACGACGTGAGACTTACCGCACTTATCGCAAACCCACACGGGAAGCGGCGTGCCCCAATACCTCTCGCGGGAGACGCCCCAATCGATGACGTTCTCCAAGAAATTTCCGAATCTGCCCGAACCGATGGTGGGCGGGATCCAATTCACCGTCGCGTTATTCTTCAAAAGATTATCGCGGACGGCGGTCATCTTGATGAAATAAGAGCTACGCGCATAATAAAGGAGGGGCGTGTCGCAACGCCAGCAGAAAGGATAACTATGCGTATGAAGATGCTTTTTGAATAAAAGCCCCGCTTGGACGAGCTTCTCGATGATGAGCTTATCGCCGTCCTTGGCAAAGACGCCCTTCAGATCCGTCACGACATCCACGAAACGACCGCGCTCATCCACGAGCTGGACGAAAGGCAAGCCGTATTTCCTGCCGACTTTCGCGTCGTCTTCGCCGAACGCGGGCGCGATATGGACGATGCCCGTGCCCTCGGTCAAGGTGACATAGGGATCATTCGTGACGTAATATGCCTTTTCCGCTTCTTTCGTGCCTTGGATGTAATCGAAAAGCGGGAGGTATTTCTTATGCTCGAAATAGCTTCCCTTATGCGTGGAAAGGATCTCGGCGTCCTCTCCGAGAACGCTCTTGACGAGAGCCGCCGCCAGAATATAGGTCTCCTCCCCGAGCTTCGCATAGACATAATCCTCTTCGGCATTCATACACAAAGCGACATTGGAAGGAAGGGTCCAAGGCGTGGTCGTCCAGGCGAGGAAATAAGTACTCTCCTCGCCTACCGCCTTAAACTTCGCGGTGACGGTCATATCCTCCACGTCTTTATAGCCCTGCGCGACTTCGTGCGAGGAAAGCGCCGTGCCGCAGCGCGGGCAATAGGGGACGATCTTATGCCCTTTATAAAGGAGACCCTTATCGTTTATGGTCTTCACCGCCCACCAAACGGACTCGATATAATTATCGTCATAGGTGACGTAAGGATTCTCCATATCCGCCCAATAACCGACGCGATCGCTCATCCTTTCCCATTCGCCTTTATACTTCCAAACGCTCTCTTTGCAATTCTTGACGAAAGGCTCGATACCGTATTTCTCGATATCCTGCTTGCCGTCCATCCCGAGCATCTTTTCCACCTCGAGCTCAACGGGAAGACCATGGGTGTCCCAGCCCGCCTTGCGCTCGACGTGATATCCTTTCATCGTGCGATAACGAGGGATGATGTCCTTGATAACGCGCGTGAGGATATGCCCGATATGGGGCTTTCCGTTCGCCGTGGGAGGTCCGTCATAGAAGGTGTATTCTTCCTTCCCTTCATTCGCCTTCACGCTGGCTTGAAAGATGCCATTGGCTTTCCAAAAATCCAAGACCTCTTTCTCTCGACTGCAAAAATCCAATCCGGTATCTACTTTATTAAACATTTCCTGCCTCTTTTCTTAAGAAATTCGCATCGAAAATTCGACGCGTTTACTTTATCCTGATGAGTATTTTATTCACCTTGCCGCCGTCTCCGACAGGCACTCTGCTGATCTCGAAGCACGTGAAGGTGGAGACGAGGTCGATGAGCTTTGTATAACCGTAATTCCTCGTATCGAAATCAGGCATCCTCTTCGAGAGATTATTCCCCACTTCCGCGAGAGATACCCAGCCTTCTTCATTGCCTATGCTATTCACAATGTCCTTGATGGTGGAGCGGACTTTCTTCAGAGAAGCGCCTTCGACGGCAGCTTTCTTGCCCTTCTTCAAAGCAGGCTTGGCTTCGCCCTTTTCCTCTTTCTCTTCCTTTTCTTCCTTATCCTCCGGCTTGGAAAGCACCTCGAGATAAACAAACTTCTCGCAGGCCTTTATGAAAGGCTGCGGCGTCTTCTTTTCTCCCATTCCGAGGACGAGCATACCGGCTTCGCGGAGACGCATGGCAAGACGGGTGAAATCACTGTCGGACGTCACAAGGCAAAAACCGGTCACCTTGCCCGAATATAAGATATCCATCGCGTCGATGATCATCGCGCTGTCGGAAGCATTCTTGCCGCTCGTATAACTGTATTGCTGGATGGGGGTAAAAGAATAGACCAAAAGGGAATCTTTCCATTTCCGAAGCTGGGGATTCGTCCAATCTCCGTAAACACGCTTGTAGGTGGGAATGCCGTAATTCGTCACTTCGTCGAGAAGAACTTGAGCGTATTTCTCCGAAACGTTCTCCGCATCCACCAAGACAGCGATCTTATTGTCTCTATCCATTCTATAAATCTCCGTAAGCGGCGTAAAGCCGCGAATTTGTAAAAGTACCGTGCATCTTTTTTTGACAAACGTCACCGAAGCGGACGCAAGCGCAGGTGGCTACTCCGAAGCAACCTCATGGCACACGACGAACATCGCTTAGTGCTGCTACCGTCAGGTCCTGACACGGTTCACAAGACGTCGTTGCATAAGACACCGGGATCAACGCTCCTTACGAAGCTCAGCCTTCCATGACGCAAGCCGAGAAAAGCATTCTGCCCCACTATAGCGGATTGTGGGTAAAGGGCACCGCTGGCTCCCCGCATAGCACGGTATCGTTATTATAGCACGCGTTCTCGCGCAATACAAGCGTTTTAGATAAAGAATATATATACAAAAGCGCGAAACCGACTTCCCCGCTTCGGAAAAAGTCGAAAAAACGCATATTCCGAAAAAGGGATCCGTATATATCGGTATGAGCCGATATTTCGATTACAGCAGTCACAAAAGCGAAGGATACGCGATATACGGAACCATTTCCGCCCCGAATGAAGAGCATACCGTGGAGGACGCAAGGACGCCGAAAACCGCAGGCGGCGAGAGACGCAGACGGGAAGTCCCGAAAAAGAAAGCCCCGAAAGCGCATTCGTTCTCGAAAAAAGGAAGATGGCTCTTTATCATCTGCCTCACCCTGCTGGCTTTTTCGCTGACCGTCGTCGCCGCGGATCTCATCACGGGGAACGCCACTCTCGCCGAATATGTATCCCTTTTCCGAAAAAAAAAGGAAAACGGCGAAACGTATTACGCCGTGTACGCTTCGAAAAGCGAAGATATGGGCATCTCTTACCGAAACGCAGGGGTGATCGGAAGCGAAGGCGGCGCAGGCTACGTGATGAAATCCGGGACGGAATATTTCGTCATCGTAAACGTCTACGAGAAGAAAGAGGACGCGGAAAAAGTGGTGAAAAAGAACGTCGGATACGATCTTTATCCCTTGATCTTATGGGACGTGGACACCGCGAAATATCCTTCCCTATCCGACGCGGAAAACGGAAAAGCACTCTGCAAAAAAGCCCATGAAACCCTTTATCTCACTTCCAACGAAGTGGCGAAAGGCACATACGGCGCATCGGAGATGAAGAAAAAACTCCGCCCGATCCGCGAAGAGATCGCCGCGCACGAAGAAAAATACCAAGCCGAGATCGCAGGGAAAGAGGATCAAGCCGGGATCGAATACAAAGTGATCCTGAAAGAAATGATCGGCGCTTTCGATAATCTCGACACGCATAACAAAAAGCTCGTCGCCGAGGCGCGGTACTACGCCGTAATGATCCTTCATTCTTATTCGCTTTTCAGCGCGAAATACGCAGAATAAGTGATTTTACCCTCAACTCGGCGAAAAAACGTCCTCGAAAAGAAGATTTTCGTCGGATTTCTTGTAAAACGGCGAAACATGTGATAAAGTAAAAAAAAAGGCTGGATGCCGTTTCGGAGCGAAAAGATGGATAAATGGGATGACAGATTTATGGACATGGCGGAGAAAGTGGCGAGCTGGAGCAGCTGCTTTCAAGAAAACAGACAAGTGGGCGCGGTGATCGTCCGCGACAAGAGGATCATCACGACGGGGTATAACGGCGCCGGCAGCGGCATCCTCAGCTGTAAAGAACGCGGCGAATGCCTGCGCAGAAAGCTGAATATCCCCAGCGGCACGAGGCACGAGATCTGCTATGCCGTACACGCTGAACAGAACGCCATCATCCAAGCCGCCAAACTCGGCGTAAGCGTGGACGGCGGCACCCTTTATTGCACCCATCAGCCCTGCAGCATTTGCGGAAAAATGATCATAAACAGCGGGATCAAAAGAGTGATCTTCAAATACGGCTACCCCGACGAATTCTCGATGGAGATGTTTAAAGAAGCGGGCGTGACCGTGGAAAAATACGGCGACGAAGCTTAAAAAACTCGCATTCGAAAAGAAGACGAAAAGAGCCGTTTCATTCCCCGAACGGCTCTCTTTTTTTTGCAAAAAGTTTTCTCGTAATGGTCGGATATTTCAGGATAAATCTCTCTTTTTCATTTCTCTCTCATTCTTATCTTTTCACAAGCTTTTCGAGGATCAAAACCGCAAAATACATCACGGCGGCGAGAAGCGTCAAGATCACAGTCGCACACATCACGAGACTGAGATTAAAGACCTGTCCGCCATAGACGATAAGATAGCCGAGACCTTCCTTGCTGACCAGATACTCCCCCATGATCGTCCCCACCCACGCCATTCCGACATTGACTTTCAGCGCAGCGATGATATTCGAGACGTTCGCGGGAAGAATGAGCTTGCAAAGCACTTGCATTTTATTCGCCGAAAGCGTTCGCATCAGCAAGATTTTATCCTTATCCACCGAGAGAAATCCATTCAAGATATTGATCACGGTGATGATGACGCTGATCAGGATCGCCATCACGATGATCGCGCCTTTGCCTGCGCCCACCCAAATGATGATGATAGGACCGAGCGCGATCTTCGGGAGCGCATTCAAAACGACGATATACGGCTCCAAAATGCGGCGCAAAGGTTCTATGATCCATAGGATCACCGCCAGCGCAAGCCCGATCGCCGTCGCGGAAAGAAATCCGATGACGGTCTCCGCAAGCGTCGCCGAGACGTGGCGCCAAAGTTCGCCGCTCTCCGAAAGCGAAAGGAAAGACGACCACATTTTCGAAGGGGAACTGAAGATAAAACTGTCGATGATCTCCCGCGCTGCGAGAAATTCCCATAAGAGGAAAAAAGTCAAGAGCAATAAGATCTGCATCGCGACGGTGAAGACCGTCTTTCCCCTTTCTTTCCTCAAAAAAGCCGCGTGTTCCGCGCTATTCTCCTTTCGTATCTTTTTCATCGGTAAACTCCAATTCTTTCCAAACTTCGCGGAAGAGAGCGGCAAACGCCTCATCCTCCCTTCTTTCGATCGAGGAAAGAGCTTTTTTCATCGGTACGTCAAACACTTTTTTTACCCGCGCAGGTCTCTTGGACAAGACGGCGATACGGTCGCAGAGGGCGATCGCTTCGCTGATGTCGTGCGTCACGAGGATCGCCGTGATCCCCTCTTCGGTGATGATCTTCCGAACGTCTTCCGCCACGTTGAGCCTCGTCTGAAAGTCCAAGGCGGAAAAAGGTTCGTCGAGCAGCACCAATTTCGGACGCAAGGCGAGCGTGCGGATGAGTGCGACGCGCTGGCGCATCCCGCCCGAGAGCTCGGAAGGTTTCTTCTTCATAAAATCGCCCAAACTGTATTTCTTCGCAAGGGACATCGCATAGCGGACGTTCTCTTCCGTCTTGCTATGGCGGATCTCCAGCCCGAGGGTCACGTTATCCTCGATCGAACGCCATTCGAAGAGGTGATCGTGCTGTAACATATATCCTATCTCTTGGGGGGAGATATGCCTCGATATCTCCCCCGACGACGGCGCCAATATCCCGGCGAGGAGGGAAAGGAGGGTGGTCTTTCCGCTGCCGGAAGGTCCCACGATCCCATAGAATTCCCCTTCCCCGACGCTCATCGTGAGTCCGTCGACGGCGAGGGTCTCTCCGCTCTTGCCGTGATATCGATGCGTGATATTTTCCAAACGCAGTATCTCTTTCATTTTATCTTTCGTACCGTAGCGGTCAAGACAGGTAAGAATTATCCACGAGGTCCTTATAGGAAGCCCTCTTTGTCATCACACCCGCCTCGATGATGATATCCTGCAAGCGCTCGAAATCCTCTTCGACAAGCGCCATCGAGGAGACGTACGCGCCGATCTTTTTATAATTCGCGATCGCAGAAGTGAGCACGTCTTTCGAGGTGTCCGCAAAGGAAGGTGCCACCGCTTCGGCGATCTCTTCCGCCGTATGTGAGGAGACGTACTCCACGCCTTTCGAGACGGCTTTCAGGAAGCGCATGACTTTATCTTTATTCTTCGAAAGGTAGGTCTGTTCGCAGCAGAAACAGGTGTAAGGAATCGTGCCCGCTTCCTCGCCGACGGATGCGACGATATGTCCCTTCCCCGCGAGCTCGAAATTCGTGGCGGCAGGCTCGAACATCGTGCAGTAATCTCCCGTTCCGCCCTCAAACGCCGCGGCGATGAGATCATATTGCACGTCGTAATTGATGGTCGTATTTTCACCGTCGACATAGCCGTTCTGTTTTAATGCATATTCGAGCGCCATAGCGGGCACGCCGCCTTTTCTGCCGCCGATGATCTCCTTCCCGACAAAAGCCGTGCTCCAAGAAAAGTCCTCCGTCTTCTCCCTCGCGATCACGAAAGATCCGTCTTTACGCGTAAGCTGTCCGATGACGATGGGATAATCTTTCTTTCCTTCGTTATAGACGTAGATCGCCGCTTCGGGCCCGCAAAATCCGATGTCCGCTTGCCCCGAAAGCACAGCCGTCATCGTCTTATCCGCGCCGCCGCCGTTCGTCAGCTCGATCTTGAGCCCCTGCTCCTCAAAATACCCTTGATTCAATGCCACGTAGAGCGGAGCGTAGAAGACGGAGTGAGTGACTTCATTCAAACGAATGGTCTCTTCTTTCGCGCCGCTGCAGGCAGCGATGGGAAGACAGAGCGCAAAAAGGCTCACGACAAGCAAAATGCAGATGATTTTTGTTTTCATAAAATTCTCCTTTTTCAGCTTCTATACCATACTATTCTCCGAAAGCGGAATTGTTGAATCTCGGCGACCTTTTCGGCGCAAAACCGCCTTTCCTTTTCTTTCTTCGCGCCTTCGGAAGGGAAATTTCGATTGACATAAAAAGCATAACGTACTACAATTTACTTTATGAGCGCACATATAGCGAAAAAAGATCTTTACAATCTGCCGAATATCCTCACGTATATCAGGCTGCTTTGCGTTCCCGCTTTCATCGCCGTATTCTTTGCGGTGGACGGAAGCCGAGGTTTAAACGTTTACATCGCTTTCGCTATCTTCGTCTTCGCTTCCCTGACCGACGTTTTGGACGGCTATATCGCTCGGAAATACGGCTTTACGAGCGATCTCGGAAAGATGCTCGATCCGCTTGCGGACAAGCTCCTGCAGGTCTCCGCGGCGGTCTGCCTCACCGTGAATGATTTCATCCATCACTCGGCTTTCGGCATGCTCTTCATCGCCTTCCCCGTCTTGCTCGGCGTAAAAGAGCTGATTATGCTGATATGGGGCGTGATCCTCGCGAAAAAAGCGATCATCGTCCATAGCAATCTATACGGGAAAGCGGCGGCTTTCATCGCTGCTGTCGGGCTTTCGATGAGCTTCTTCGCAAAAGCGGAATACGACGCTTATCGCATCGCTTGCACCGTCGTGCTCTCCCTCGCCTGTTTGGCGGCGTATATCGCCCTCGCGAATTACGTCATCAAGCTCGCAAAACAAGTCAACGGCAGCATTAAAAACAAATCGGATATGAACCTGAAATTCTAACGAAGAGGACAGACTTATGGAAATGGAAAAAACATACGACCCGAAACAATTCGAAGACGAGCTCTACGCCACTTGGGTGCAGAGAGGATATTTCACGCCGAAGATCGATCCCAAAAAGGATCCCTATACCATCGTGATCCCCCCGCCCAATATCACGGGGCAGCTCCATATGGGACACGCGCTCAATAATACGCTCCAAGATATCATGGTGCGTTTCAAGAGGATGCAAGGCTACCCCACCCTTTGGCTCCCCGGCACGGACCATGCGTCCATCGCCACCGAAGTCAAGATCGTGGACAAGCTCAAAGCCGAGGGCACTTCCAAGGAAGAGCTCGGCAGAGAGGGCTTCCTCAAGGCGGCTTGGGAATGGAAGAAGCAATACGGTGGCAGGATCGTGGAGCAGCTGAAGAAACTCGGCAGCTCGCTCGACTGGACGCGCGAAGCTTTCACAATGGACGAAAAATGCAATAAAGCCGTCAAGAAAGTCTTCGTGAATCTCTATAATAAAGGACTCATTTATCGCGGAAGCCGCATCATCAATTGGTGCCCCTGCTGTAAGACGGCGCTCTCCGACGCAGAGGTGGAATACTCCGAGCAGGACAGCTTCCTTTGGCATATCAAATACCCGCTTTCGGACGGAAGCGGCTCGATCACCGTCGCGACCACCCGTCCCGAAACGATGTTCGGCGATACGGCTGTCGCCGTGAACCCCAAGGACGAGCGTTATACCGATATGATCGGTAAGACCCTCATCCTCCCCCTCACCGACCGCAAGATCCCCGTCGTGGCGGACGAATACGTCGAGATGGATTTCGGAAGCGGCGCCGTGAAGATCACTCCCGCGCACGATCCCAACGACTTCGAAGTCGGGATGCGTCATAATCTCGAAGTCATCCGCGTGATGAACGACGACGGAACGATGAACGCAAACGCAGGCGCGGCATACGACGGGATGGACAGAATGGCGGCGAGAAAGAAGGTGGAAGAAGACCTTCGCGCCATCGATCTTCTCATCGAGAAGGAGCCTTATAAGCATAACGTCGGCGAATGCTATCGCTGTCACAGCAGCGTGGAGCCCATCATCTCCAAACAATGGTTCGTCAAGATGAAACCCCTCGCAGAGCCCGCGATCAAGGTGGTGAAAGAAGGCGAAATCGAATTTATCCCCGAGCGCTTCTCCAAGGTCTATTTCGGCTGGATGGAGAATATCAAAGATTGGTGCATTTCCCGTCAATTATGGTGGGGACACCGCATCCCCGCTTATTACTGCGAAGCATGCGGCGAGACCGTCGTCTCGGAAGACCTGCCGAAAGTCTGTCCGAAATGCGGCGGAACGCATTTCAAGCAAGACGAAGATGTGCTGGACACTTGGTTCTCGAGCGCGCTTTGGCCCTTCTCCACCCTCGGCTATCCCGACAAAACGAAGGATCTCGAATATTTCTATCCGACGAGCGTGCTCATCACGGCGTACGACATCATCTTCTTCTGGGTGGCGCGTATGATCTTCTCCGGCATCGAGCATATGGGCAAGATCCCCTTCTCCAAGGTGATGATCCACGGCATCGTCCGAGACAAACTCGGCAGAAAGATGAGCAAGAGCCTCGGCAACGGCATCGATCCTTTACTTGTCATTGACAAGTACGGAGCGGATTCCCTGCGTTTCTCCCTCGCTAACGGCATCGCGCCGGGCGGCGACACTCGCTTCTATGAAGAAAAGGTGGAGAGCGCGAGAAACTTCATCAATAAAGTCTGGAACGCGTCGCGTTTCGTCAAAATGAATCTCGAAGACATCGAGATCATCCCCGTCGAGAAGACGGAAAAGACCATCGCGGACAAATGGATCCTGACGCGTCTCCAAGAGACGACGAAAGCCGTCACGGAGAACCTCGAAAAATACGAGATCGGGCTCGCCGGCGCGAAACTTTACGACTTCGTCTGGAGCGAATTCTGCGATTGGTACATCGAAGCGATCAAGCCCTCGCTTTATTCGGAGGATAAAAAGGTCAAGTCCAATGCGGCGTCGAATATCCTTTACGTCTTGACGTCGATCTTGAAGCTCCTCCATCCTTACATCCCCTTTGTGACCGAGCATATTTATCAATCTCTCCCCTGCCACGAAGAGACCATCATGCTCGCCGCGTATCCCGTTTACGAGAAGAACCTCGTCTTTGACGAGGAGGAGGCGGAATTCGAGGCGGTGATGGACATCGTCAAAGCGATCCGCAATATTCGCGCGGAGATGAACGTCGCGCCTTCCAAGCGCATCCACATCACCGTCAAGACCGAGAAAGAAGCGCTCATCAAGCAGGGCGAAGGTTATCTCGCGAAGCTTGCGGGCGTAGAGGGCGTGGTCTATGACAGAAACTATGTGCCCGAGAAGAAGGTCAGCACGGCGGTGACCGCCGCAGCGGAAGTCTATATCCCCCTCGGTGATCTCGTGGATTACGAGAAAGAGATCGAGCGTCTGAATAAAGAAAAGGCGACGCTCCTAAAGGAGATCGCGAAATCCAAGGGAATGCTCGGCAATCCCGGCTTCGTCTCCCGCGCTCCCGAAAGCGTGGTCTCCGCAGAGCGCGAACGCCTTGCCGTGAACGAGGAAAAGCTGCAAAAGATCGAGTCGAATATCCGCTCTTTCAGCGAATGATCTAAGCGAAGAGGACTTCCAAAACATTCTTGTTTTGTTCGTATAATTCGGGCAAAATGCTTTCATTTACGGGGTGGGCTGCGTCTGTCGGCGCCACCTCGATCGTGAAAGAAGGAATATCGAATTTATCGATACACCAGTCCTTATAGCCTCCGGTACTCGCCGCCGTCAAGATCGGCGTATATCCGGTAACGGAAGACAACCGATATGCGATAGCCTCGTCTCGTGCGAGGCTATCTTCTTTTTGCGTCTCAAATCCATAATAAATGACCTCTCCTTTCGTATGATAAGAGAGGGTCGCATAGGGCATGATTGACTCGGTAAAATCCGCCAACAAGTTCACTTCTCTCTCGCTCATCGAATAGTATCCGATAAAGTTTCCGGGAGAAGGACACCGGAGATTCT
>JAGCXI010000068.1 GCA_017961365.1 Clostridia bacterium | reverse complement strand
GATAAATTTTCAACAAGTAGTTTAATAACAAGACTTACAACAGATGTTTCCAATGTTCAATTTGCATTTCAAATGATTGTAACAAGTAATATGTATAGTTCTCATCATCCTTTATTTTATTTAAATGCAAATCTACCTTATTTAATAGATGATTAATTTCTGAATAGTCTAACAATTTAAGTATTATCGCCAATTTAATCAAATACTTTATTAAAGTATAATCGTTTCTCAGCAGTGAATTTTCCACCCCAGACAAAATGCAGTTCTTCGCAATGTTGTAGTCACCTTTTAAATAGTATAAATTAGCAAGGGGAAGGAATTGATTTTTATTGGTAAAATAAACGATGGAGTCTTGTATATTGTGCACATAATCTGAAAAATTTATAGTTTTTCCTTCACCACATCCTATGAGTAGATTTTTTAACCTATTAGGCTCATTAAATATCCCTATTATATACGGTAGTTGATAAAAAGAAATCTGCGCATTTTCTAAATCTACATTAATAAATGTTGAAAACTCCAAGTTTAAATTTTTCATATTACAATTTAAAAATGAAGAATTCTTTATAATACAATTATCAAAAGACGTAGATCGAATTACAGTATTGTTAAATCTGCAATTATTAATTTTCGCATTATTAAAATAACTGCCGCGTATGGTATTATTGCTAAAATCAACATTGTCTAAAATGCATGCGGAAAAATTTAAAGCATGCATTGTTTCTTCACTATTAAATGAACAACCATCAAGAATAGATCGCTGAAAATTAACTGAAGAAAAATTACAAGTTGACTCAAAAATTACTTCTTTTAGAATCGATCCCGTAAAATTACAATGATCGAATTCTGCCGAAGAAAAAGCTACCTTATATAAGTTGGATCTTTTAAAACTATAGCCATGATACTTTCCGGAATAAGCTTGTGAGGTTGCAGAACCCCATAATAAATTATCGTTACAAGCTTTGCTGTTTGATGGCTTCAATTTTTTTAAAACATTATCTGTTTCTTCATCCGTGAATACTGGTATATAGTTTCTCATTTATCATTCCTAAAATAATTTATAGTTATTTTTATTTAATTGTAGCAAAAAGAAATATAATTGTCAATATTAAGCATTTTAGGAGGAAATGGGAATGTGTTTGGATGAATTTATACAAAAAATACGCACGACGAAGAATCTGTCGGAAAAGACAATTAAGGCGTATCGATCGGATTTGAAGGGATTTCTTGCGGAGAACGAGGATGTGGGCGCGGTGACCTTATCTGAGATTTTCAATTATATAGACGGGCTGAAGGCGCAAGGACTCAAAGACACCTCTATCAAGCGAAAATTGATCTCGATCAAGCAATTTTTGGATTACCTTTGCAAGACAAAGCACTTGACGGAGAACCCGATGCGAGAGATATCTTTCCCCTTCAGAAAAGAACGGCGCCTACCCAAAACCCTTGAAGTAAAAGAGGTGCGCGCTTTGATCAACTGTCTGAAAACCCGCAAGACCGAAGCTGTCACCCCGTTCGCAGTTTTTCAAACCACCCGCGACCTCTGCTTAATCGACCTTATGCTCAGCACCGGCATACGTGTGGGAGAGGCTGTGGCACTGACTCTCGATGACGTCGTACACTCGGAACACACGATTCTAATCCATGGAAAAGGACGCAAACAACGTCTTCTCTACATATCCTGCCAAGATACATGGAACAACCTAAAAGATTGGCTACGACTGCGCAAAGAGCGCGGTATTAACTGCGGCTTTCTCTTCGTCAATCGGGAACACTCTCCGCTCAGCGTGTACGGTGCAGAAAACATCTTTAGCAAATATCGGGATCTAACGGGAATTAACACAAAAGCAACGCCGCACTTCCTTCGCCATACCTTTGCGACAAACTTGCTTGCAAACGGAGCCGATCTTCGTTCCGTGCAAGAAATTATGGGACACGCAAGCGTCTCCACCACCGAGATATATACCGAAGTCACAATCAACAGAAAGAAAAAAGTACTATCGAAATACAACTATCGAAATAAACTTCTTCTGTAGTCTTTTATAAGACAAATGCGCGGGAAAATGCGGCAAAATTGGGAAACAGAACAGATGAGCTTTCGGCGGGCGGGAAGCATTACACAATCACTCTTGAAGCATAACTAAAACAGAGCCGGGAGGTATAAACATATTTATATCTCTCGGCTTTTTTTATTCGATTCGAACTTTTCTTTCTTTTCTACAATACAACAAAAAAATATATAGAGCATCGGCGCGGCGAAAACGGCCAAAACCACGTTCAAGATAATATTTTGTGAGTTCCAAGCGTTCCCCTTCACAACCTTACTCTCCTTGTGAGAAATGGTAATGGTCCCGCTTGCCGTCCCGCCGCAAACAGAACAGGCTGTGTATCCTTTCTTTTCCGCTTCATTCTTGCCGATGGGAATGCTCGAAGAATGTAAATAACCGCAAGAAACGTTGTGATATTTATCTCCCGACTTGGTTATATAAACCTTGGGTTGAGATTCATTTACCGATACGGTTTTGTGTGCGGTTGATCCGAGCCAGAGAGTATTGATGAGAAACAAAGAAACCGCGATTATAACGATAATAACCGTATGCCGTAGCCAATTCTGTTTCCCTCGGTTTTTCACCATCTCATCGCTTCGACTGCTTAATAAAAAGAGTGCGCTCCTTATTACGGGAGCGCACCGAAAAATGCCTCCCTTGTATTGGACTACAACTCTACGACGAGAGATAGGGAGACACTTTTACCAAGAAAAGCGCCTCTCTCGTCGTATATTAAGTTGTAGTCCACTCTAATTATGGCACAAGTCGCCTCAATAGTCAAGATAAAGAAGTTCAACTTAGGTATTGAGAAAGAAGAGGTAGATATGTTATTATATAAAATAGACAAAAAACGAATTGCGCAAAGCAATGTAAAGGATAATAATGGCAAAAGAAATACGGGTTGACGTCAAAGAAAATAGAATATTGGAGCGTGACGCTCAACTTTTGTCAATCCTGCTGAAAGACAATTCGTCCGGGAAGAATCTGATATGGGCAACGGATGACTATATTTCAAACGGCAACGGATACAGCGCAAGCGACTATATTACGATTTATTCCATCACCGGAAAAAGCGGTAATTTGATCCGCCCAAGAACCGAAAAGAGCAAGAAGGAGCAGCTTTCCCGTGTCCGCGATAAAGCGGAAGTTTTCACCCCGTCTTGGATATGCAATCAACAAAACAATCTCGTAGATAACGCTTGGTTTGGATGCGAGGGCGTCTTCAACACCGAAACAGAAAAAGGGTGGACGACCAATTCCGAAAAGATAGTGTTCCCGGAGGGGAAAACTTGGCAAGACTATGTCAAAGCACAACGTCTTGAAATAACTTGCGGCGAGGCCCCTTACCTTGCAAGCCGTTATGATACCGTGACAGGTGAAGTTATCGAGGTTAAAGACCGTATCGGACTTTTGGATCGCAAACTGCGCGTCGTTTCGGAAAACATCGACGGCGAGCAAGAATGGTACGAATGGGCAAAAGAAGCTTTTAAGAGTATATACGGCTATGATTGGCAAGGAGATAACGTGCTGCTTGCCCGTGAAAACTTACTGTTCACCTTCACCGATCATTATGAAAACAAATTCGGCGTCTATCCTATCAAAGAATACTTGCGCGAGGTCGCCGAGATCCTCTCTTGGAATATTTGGCAAATGGATGGATTAAAGTTTGTCATTCCGAATAGCTGCCATAATGAAAAAGTCGTGGACTACACTTTTTTTGGAGAAGAAGTCCACGAAGAAATGTGTGATGGCTGCAAGAAAAACAATCACAAAAAGCACAACGGGATATATTGCTACGTAAAGGACTGGGAAACGGGAAAGAAGATCAAATTCGTCAACTTACTGAGGAAATGAGGGGCTAAAATGATAGATAAAAGCTGTTTGGACAATATCATTATCGGAAGAGTCGAGCCTCGCATTTATGCCTTTACGACCAACACGATTCCCAATTATTTGAAAGTCGGCGATACATATCGACCCGTTTCAACGCGGTTGGACGAATGGCGCGTGCATTTTCCCGAGCTTGAAAAACAATACGAAGGTACGGCGAGAATCAACGACGATGTTTATTTCCGTGATTATGCTGTCCATCAATTTTTGGAGACAGACAAGCAAAGAGCAAGATTAACGCCAACGGACATCCCTGCGGGCGTTTATTACTCCCGAGAGTTTTTTAAGGATGCCAATTCCGAAGACATACAAGCGGCAATCGCGGATATTGAAAAAGATTTCTCGGATAATGCCGAGAAGTATCAATTCTACAATGCCGAAAATCGCCTTGCCGAAACCTTCACATTTGCACGCACCGAAACCTTTTCTCCTCGCCCCAATCAAGAGAAAACGATCAAAGCGTTCAGACAAGCAATAGATAGCGGTCGCAAGAATCTTTTGATGTATGCCGTTATGCGTTTCGGGAAATCGTTTACATCGATGTGTTGCGCCGCGGAGATGGACGCCAAATTGGTCGTTATCGTTTCGGCAAAAGCGGACGTAAAGATGGAATGGAAGAAGACGGTCGAAAGCCATGTCAAATTTGCGGATTATGTCTTTTTAACAAGCGACGAACTCAACCGCAACAACAAAATTATCACGGAAACGCTATCGAACGGAAAGAAGGTTGCCGTCTTTTTAACCTTGCAAGATCTGCAAGGCGATACCATTAAGGATAAGCACCAAGAAGTATTTGGGCAAGACATCGATCTTTTGCTTGTGGACGAAACACATTTCGGCGCGCGTGCCGATAAGTACGGTGCAGTGCTTAAAGGCGAGAAATACGAAAAAGATGTCAAAAACAAGAAAGACGCAGATGATTTCATTGATGTGGAAGAAGCGGACGAAACGATAAAAACGCTTCATACCAACATCACCATTCACCTGTCGGGTACACCGTATCGTATCTTGATGGGAAGCGAGTTCAAAAAAGAAGACATCATCGCCTTCTATCAATTCATCGACATCGTCCACGATCAGGAAGCGTGGGATAAAGAACACGTCTTGGACGATGACTACAAAGAATGGGATAATCCTTATTTCGGATTCCCGCAGATGGTACGATTTGCCTTCAATCCGAACGAATCTTCCCGCAAGCGTTTGGAAGAATTGAAAAAGTCGGGAATGACTTATGCGTTTTCTGCGCTCTTCAAGCCGATGTCAATCAAAAAGAACGAAAGCGGTTTGCATAAGAAATTCAAATACGAGCGAGAGATACTTGATTTGTTGGAAGTCATAGACGGAAGCAAAGCAGACGACCAATTGTTGGGTTTCCTCAATTACGATAAGATCAAAGACGGCAAGATGTGTCGCCATATCGTTATTGTTTTGCCTTATTGCGCTTCTTGCGACGCTCTTGAAACCTTGATCGCGGCCAATACGGATAGGTTCCGCAATCTGAATGGATACAAAATCATCAACATTTCCGGCGTGGATAATCCAAATGCTTACAAGACTCCGAACGCGATAAAAGCCGCCGTTCGTGTAGCGGAAAAGAACGGGCAAAAGACGATCACGTTGACCGTAAATCGTATGCTTACGGGTAGCACTGTACCGGAGTGGGATACGATGTTGTATCTAAAAGATACCGCTTCTCCGCAGGAATACGACCAAGCAATTTTCCGTTTGCAAAATCAATATATAAAAACTTACGTTGACGACAACGGTGATACAATCAAGTACAATATGAAGCCGCAGACGTTGCTTGTGGACTTTATGCCGAACAGAATGTTTGTCATGCAAGAAACAAAGTCTAAAATCTACAACGCAAACGTCGACACCGGCGGCAATCGTGAGCTGGAAAAGCGCATAATCGAAGAGTTGCGCATTTCTCCCATCGTTACCATCAATACAGATAAGATCGTTGAAGTAAAGGCGGCGGATATCCTTCAAGTGGTAAGCAACTATAAAAAAGACAAAGGCATTAAGGACGAAGCGCTTGAAACGCCCGTCGATTTGAGTATTTTGGAGGACGCGACCATTCGTGCGGCAATCGAACAGGAAAACGAGATTGGATCAAAAGCCGGTTTATCCACGCCCGCACATGATGGCACGGACGGGAACGAAGGCAATGACTTAAATACGCCGGACGGCGGCACGCCCGATCCCGATGCGGAGGAAACGGAGGATACGGCTCCGCACGATAATGCGCCTTCTTCACCTGACGATACGCGGAAGCAAGAGATCAGCAACAAGAAAAAGATACAGGGTTTTTATGTCCGAATCTTGCTCTTTGCATACATCACAAAAGACAGAGTTATTTCCGTTTCCGACATTATCGAGAAGATGGAGACGGAAGACAACAAGCGCATTGCCTATAACCTTGGACTGAAAAAGGAGATACTTGTCCTACTTTACCAAAAATCCAACAAGTTTGTGTTGAGCGATTTGGATTACAAAATCCAAGACCTAAACGATTTGTCGCAAGCGTCGGATATGTCGCCCGAGGACAGAGCGGCGGTCGCCGTCAAGAAGTTCGGCAAGCTTGGCGACGCCATCGTTATTACGCCGTCGAATATTTGCGACGATATGGTCAATCTCTTCTCCGATGACTTCCTGAAAGAAGTTGCCGAAAGGCGCGGCAGGATATTGGATATTGCCGGTACGTCGGGCGAATACGCATTAGCATTGCAAAAGAGATTGCTATCACTTGGCATTGACAGACAGGTTGTTGCCGATATGATTTACACCATTCCGAAGTCATCCATTTGTTATGAACTGACGCGAAAGCTGTATGAAATGCTCGGTTTGAACGGTGCCAATATCGCAAAGCGATTCATTGCAACAGATTTGCTTGACGTGAAAACGGATGACGAAATCGACTACGAAAAGATAGCCAAGATAATAGCGCAGAGCAAACCCTTTGATGAGATAAAACTGACAGACGATCCGACACAAGGAGAAGCAGATATGATTCAATTCGATGCAGTAGTAGGAAATCCGCCTTATCAAGAAGACGACGGCGGCGCGCAGAAAAGCGCAAAACCTATCTATAACGCTTTTGTTAAAGTAGGAAAGAAACTTCAACCCGAATATCTCTCTATTATTATGCCTACTCGTTGGTATGCCGGCGGCAAGGGGCTTGATGAATTTAGAGATGAAATGTTGAGAGATAAACACATAAAGGAGCTACACGATTTTCTGCATCCCGAAGAAGTTTTCCCCGATACAAACAATAGAGGCGGTATTTGCTATTTTGCAAGAAATAAGTCCTTTGATAATTCTCAAGTCGGCGTGACGATTGTTACACACGAAGGCGAAGGGAAAACGCATATTTCACAACGTTCCTTGAAAACAAGGGATCTTGATATTTTTATTCGCGATAGTCGAGCAATCTCCATACTTGACAAGGTTTTGCCGCAGGAACAAACTTTGGACACCTTTGAGAGACACATATCGGCAGCTAAAGCGTTTGGCTTTAGAACATTCTTTATAAATGATTCGAAATTTAGAGCGGAACCCATTGGATTAAAGAATCCAGTAAAATGCTATGGGCGTTCCGGGAAAGAAGGCTATGTAGACTATTCTGAAATTTCCACCCATAAAGAATGGGTGAAACTATGGAAGGTGTACATTCCCGAATCTAATAATATCGGTACCGAGTTAAATGATGATAATCAAAATGCATTTGTCGGCTCGCCGAACACTGTTTGTACGGAAACGTTTCTTGTGGTTGGTGCCGATTTGAATCTTGATGAAAACAAAGCAACCAATCTTTGCAATTATTTGAAAACCAAGTTCGCAAGATACTTGTTGAGTCTCGCTAAAATCAGTCAGCACGGCACGGCAAAAACATATCGTTTCGTCTCCGTACAAGACTTTTCACGAGCTTGGGCGGATGCCGATTTATATGCTAAATACAATCTCGACGAATCCGAAATCGCTTTCATTGAGTCGATGATTAAGCCTATGGAGTAAAATTGCTTTTGCAAAGTATCAGAAAAACAATAAGGTGCACAATGGATAAACAGTTAAGAAATAAAGTTCGTTTTGATTTTTATCATTGGAAAGAAACGATTGTAAAATTTAATAGATTTGATACGAGAAACCCTTTTTTATCTATATTAGAAAAAAATAGAGGACTATTTTCTTGTCGAATAAAAGAGGGCTTATCCTTTTTTAGAGGACGTATTTTTAATTTGGATGAAGTAGTTTCTAATAGCGAGGACTTTGATAAATTTATTGATTCAGATGAGGAGGTTTTTCAAGGATATGATGCAGATAAGTCTGGCGCGCCACCTCACGAACTTGCAGCAGAAGGGAGGCTTAATTGTAAAGGACAGTCATTTCTTTATACTTGTAACAATCCAACAACAGTTATATATGAACTACGCCCCATAAAACATGAAAGAATTTCCATAGCAGAATTTATAACAACACGGGATTTAAATTTTGCCGATTTACGAAAAAATGTATCAGCAAAATTAATTGATAATGAAGTATTAAGCTATCTTATTTCAAGAATAGCTGAAGAATTTTCACGGCCACATTATTCGGGGCATAACTATTGGTTTACTCAGTACTTGGCAGGACAGTTTATAAATATGGGGTTCGATGGTGTTGTATTTCAAAGTTCTTTGCATCCTGATGGAGATGTGTTAGTCTTCTTTTACTCGGAAGACTGTAAGGCAATAAATTCACGTTTATATGAGATAGATAAAATATCGATTTCATATGATAGTATTTTGAGATCTGATTTAATATGATATAAACAAATAATATTTAGAAAGGAGAATTTATTATGGCATCTAGGTTTTCAACAAATGTTAAAGTGAAAACACATGAAATACGCCCTAATGCGGAAAAAGGAGTCCCGAGATGGAACTGAAACCTAACGAAATGGATAATTTTCGTAAACTTTTTGATGTGTTTAAGGACCGTCATGATATAAATGATATTCAACGTGATCTGAATAAACTGGATTTTTTATACCTAGATCAAAGGTTCCACGAAATGAACAAGCATATTGTCGAGATAGCGAATAAGCATCAGGAAGAAATGAAAATATGGAATAGAATAAACACCCACAAACCAAAGACAATGAAGGATAAATACTTATCGGCACGTCATTTTTTATGTGCGCTTGGCTGTAAAGGGCTTGTTAAATTGGGCGTCGATTTGAGTGACTATCTTACTGTGGAAGAACAATCTTATATCGAGTCGAAAATCAAAACTATGGAGTAAAACTATGCTACCAACAATTAATGGGAAATCATTTACAGAAATAAATGAGGATGAATTAAAACTTCTCTTAGATAACCAAGATTATAGAGAGAACGAATATATAGACTACAAGGAAAATTTTGCTTTTCTAGAATTTGATAAAAACGATAATAAACGAAATGAAAAAATAGTTGAATTTAAAAACGACGTTTGTTCTTTTGCTAATTCCGAAGGTGGATATTTAATTTTTGGAATTTCTGAAAAAAATGGTATAGCTACGAACATAGTTGGGATTAATATTCCTAACAACAATACGGATTCATTTGAACAAGAAAGACGTAACAACCTTTTGTCTATATTTCCCAAAACTCCTTTTATTATTTTTCATTTTATCAAACTTGAAAATGGTAAATATGTTGTTGTTTTGTTCATTCAGAGCGATAACTTTGCACCATATTTATTTTTAGAAAACCAATGTAGATATTATGCATACACAAGAAACGGGAACAGGAAATTTTCTATGACTTATAATGAACTTAAAAATAGATTTAATCAATCAATTATCTTGGAAAAAGAAATCTATAATTTTCGGTTAGATCGGATAAAATTTTGCGAAGATAAAACAAATATAAATTGGGATAATGGTAAAAAATTTTTACTTATTCATTTAATTCCTGAAACGTTTATTGATTCAAGTTATAATATTAATCCTTTTGCGTTAAGTATTATTAAGCATATTAAATTTAGTGATATCTTTAATCATTTTAATTGTGGACATACATCTTTGCCCAGTGTGGACGGGCTAAGATTCATCGCCTCACCTGAAAGCGATTACAGAAATTATGAAGGTTTAATAACATATAACGGAATTGTAGAATGTCTTTGCCCCTTAAATCAAGGAGATTTATTACGTCATGCTAGTTCCGGCAAAGATTATTTTGAATGGTGCCCATTATGGAATCAATTGGGAGGCTTGTTAGAAAGCTATACCAGTGTTTTTAAAAACATTTTTAGCAATAGAAAAATCTTTGTTTGCTTGTCTCTTATAAACTGCCAAAATGTGTTTGTGAACGATAACAATTATGATGTTAGATTGGATCGAAATCTCATTATAACAAATCCGGTGGTTTATAACGATATTATAAGTGATGACGAATATGAATTCATGAAAAAAAAGCTATATGTCGAATTCTTATTGGCTCTTGGAATTCATCGGGAGCCTTCACTAAAAGAGAGTATTAAACTGCTATATAGTAATCAAACGATAAATTAAGAACCAAGAGTTATTTAAAATACAAGTTAGTGTCGTTCAATGCAAAGTATGTGTCTGGTGTCGAACAAACCGCAAAAAAGCATAATAATAGACCTTAGCAAATATTTATCAAGCCGCTCTCTCTGCTCCAAATAGCCACAGCTATTTTTACTGAAAAATCGAGCGAAAGAGCAACTGTGTTTTTGACCGAAAATACCTAAAAAACCTCGATTGGCAGTAATGCGTGTGCTTGTATAAAACAAGCTTGATAATACAATTGGCACTCGGACGTGTGCTTGTATATATCAAGTGGCGTCTCTTCGCGCGGCTGTCGCCGCGCTTCGATCCGCCAACAAGCACACGCCCGCATAGCGCGCGGCGATTCGATCAAAACCGAAGCAACTGCGCCGCGGAGGACGGGGCGGTCGCGCTAATCCGCTTGCGTCGCGCCCTCGTTTCCTCTCGGCGGCGAAATGCAGTTTGCTTTTTCGGTTCTTTATCACGAATCTGTTTTCCGCATTTCCGCTATGACTTTCGGCGATACTTGTCCCTTGATTTCCCCTTGATCGTAGCAGATGAAGTCATCGAATAAAAGAAGCTTTGCGTCGCCGATGCCGCACGGACAAGCGACGTCTTCCTCCATCACATCCGATATGAAATATTGCTTCATTCCCTTGGAATACACGATCCGTTCTTCCGTTTTTTCGAGGTACTTTATAATGTACGTCAAAGATCGATTTGCATCAGTGGTGTGTTCCAAGCGATCAAAGACGTTTCGCCCGAAGCGTTCCGCGAAGTAAGTGTTCTGCTTCGTCTTTCTCCGTTTGGCGTCTCCGATGCTGTAATCGCTCTTTTCTTCAAATTCACCGAGCATTGTACCGTCGGGGATATAAAAGATCCCGTGAAAGTGAAGTCTGTGCTTCTCCGGGGATCGCTCCCATACCCCTATATACTTCCAGCCTTTGCGCGTGCTATTGTGTCTAAACACATATTGTAGCTTTGTTCGAAAAGTATCTTCGTCCATCTTTTGAGGATCATAGGTGAAGGTACAAAAGTAATTGAACTCCTGCATCGCTGCCTTCCGAAAGAGCCTTGTTCTTCGACAAATAAGATTGCGACGTTTCCTTTGGAAGTTCTCTTCCACGAACATATCCGCGTCCTTTTTATTGGGGAAAAAGTCTTTCATCTGATCGGTAATTTCCTTCTTCTTGCTTCGTTTGGTCTTGCTTTCCGACGAGGCGTACAAATCATTGAACAGCTCCTTCCGCGTAGTTGTTCTATTCTCCACCACGATCGGCTCTTCCTTTAGCTTTTTACGCTTTCGGGAACCTCGTTCGGTGTGGGGAATCGCCACGTAATGGCTACCGTCGTAATATACTTTCGTTTCTTCAAATGGCATACCTTATTCCTCCTCGTCCTTATACAGCGAATTGATGAAATAGCTGTTCTGCATTTTCAGCTCGTCGATGCTTGCTTTCTCGGTCTCGTACTCCGGATAATCCAAGAGTCCCACCGGCGTCTTCTTCGCTAAGTCGTTGAAATAATCCGAAAAGCAGTCCGTCGTGAACCTGCCGCTGTAAATCTTGTTGTGCATGAGGTAATACTTCTTGCTTTCCGCGCGACCGTCCATCGTCCCGCGTTCCTTTTCAACCTTCAATTCGGAGTACCCGAAACGGTTATAGATCCGATGATTTCGTTTCCAAAGCCACGATGTCACGGACTTCAAGATGTGCACAAGGAGAGTATTGTCCCCTCGACGATAGCGGAAGTCGTAATACAGCGAAATGAACCAGCTATACGCCCACTCGGACAGCATTTCCTCTATGGTGTAGAACGGCAGCGCAAGTTTAGTTTCTCCCGCTTGAGCGATATTCACGATGTCGCAAAGATCCCGTGCGTCCGCTCCCCAACTTTCGGGCCGTTGTTCGTCGGTAAACACCTTGATAAACGGGAAATTATCCACGGTCGCCGAATGACGGCACATTTTCAGCCACGAATTGAAGAGGTCGTTCTTTTGGTTGGTCTCGTCGTTTTTCTTCTTGATCTCTTTCAACTCAAGGTTGTTGCCGCGCTCTTTCCCGATCTCCGTTATAGCTACCACACCGAACTCGAAACTGCCTGCGTTGGGATTGCTCTCCATCACTTTCTTACCGAGGCGTAGTACATCAAAGTCCAAGATATGAGAATGCCTACTGTTCCGTCGCTCCTCGGCGAAAAAGTCCGTCAACCACATCGGGAAGTTGCCGACCGACACCATTTCGTTGTCCGTTCGCACGGAGTAATTCGCTACGATGAGGCTCGTCTGCATGGCATAGATAAAGTACGCCTGCCCATAGGTTTCTAAGACCTCGAAGAGATGGCGAGGTTTCAGGGCATCGTTATACACGAGACCGTAGCGTTTGGTATCGTATCCGTAGAGTTGCAAGTCGCTGTTGTGATGCTTTTCGTACCGCTCCTGTTTCTTTGCCACCCAAGCCTTAACGGTTGCGAGATTATAGACGGTGCCGTGTTCCATACAGCGGAGCAGTTCGTCCTCAAAGTGGATCCACGGGAAGTGTGGAAATTGCATATCTCCCTTTTGGATGATCTCAAAGGTTTTCTGCCGAAACATAACCTCTTGGGAGAGAGTCATGTCGGTGATCATTGTGGTTTTCTTTTTGCCCATGCTCCCGCAAGTGATAGACACGATCGGCAGGCTGTTGATGAATCCGCAATTCCTCGCTTCGTAGTTTCGGAGCAGAGCAAGTGCAATCTTCTTGCGAATATGATGGAAGATCGCATAGGCGAAGAACGCTAGCACCCACCACGGGAAGAAGCGTATAATCGTTTGAAGATCCAGTACGAGCTTGACGAACTGCACGTACAAAGTCTCCCAACCGAATGATACCGAAAAGAAGAAGTAATACGCGAAGAACTCAACGACGATCGCGCCGAGATTGAAGTGCAAGCCCCACAAGACCGCCCAAGAAATCAAAATCCACGAATTGGCCTTTATGAACTCTATGTATTGCTGCACAAAGCCCTTGGTCGGTTGATAGGTTTTCTTCGATATGAACTTATAGACGCGCAACGGCACCGTGTCCTTGCCGTGATCGGTATTCTCCTGTCCATAGATACGCTTAATGACGATGATTCCCACGACAATGCACGGCAGGATCAACATCATTACCTTAGCGAAGCCTCCCACATCGGTCAGTGCCGAGGTCAGCCAGCCTACGAAGTTCTTGCCGTTGAACAGCGCCTTGAAGTACGCCGCAGCTCCCGATTTGAAGGTTTCAAAGTCTTTGGGAAGTAGGATCTCCCACTTCACGAACTCGGAATACTCGGCGACGTGCGGCGTTTCTCCCACGGGCTTATCAAAGAGCATATAGAAGTAGTATTTCAAACTCCCGAACAAGTCCTTAAAACTCTCTCCGAGGCGGATATACGATCCGGTGAAATGTCGGTACCCGAACAATAGGAACAAACCGGATAAGGCGACCGTTAGGATGATATTCAATGCTTTACGCACTCGCATAGGCAGCCTCCTTGACTTGATCCATATCTATTTGTTTTGCCGTATAGACCATATAGGACACAACGGCGATAATCAGGACAACCACAAGGACTGCCACGATTCTTTTTACTGTTTTCATTGTTTTTCCTCCTTTATAAAAGTAAGGCGCCGACAGATTTCTCCGCCGACGCCCGTTTGATTGTGATCCTTCGGTTATCCCGTGGGATCTCGTTGTGGCGGTTTATTCCTTCTCTCCGCCCGTTTCTCTCTGGCTTTCTTCCACGCCTTCAGAATGCCGCCGAGGATCTTGAACGGTAGTGTGATGATCCAAAACACGACTTTCAGGATATAGGGCAGGATTGGTGCAAGGATGATGAGCAGTAAGATCAACAGCAACAGCATGAGCAGTTTCTTTGCTCGACTTGAAACGCTGACCTCATACTCTACTTCATTCACAGGCTCCGTGCTTCCCGTTTGCTTGTTATCGATCACACCGAGGTTATAGGTGATACCGTCTGTTTCGAACTTCAAGCGCAGAATGGTTACGTCACCTACGATGGATGAAAATTGCCAAGTGACACCGTTTACCGAATTGAACTCATAGCTCGTTTCGGCGAAACGCAACACCCATTGTTTCCCTTGAAGCTCCCTAAGAGCCGCATCCGTCAGCTTGGAAGAGGTCTCCACATCGAGGATGGCGCCATGGTAAATATTCTCACGGTTTTCTTTGGATATGAAATCCGAAACCGTTTGAATACGATCCCATCGGTACGTCCCGGCGAACCAACCTCCGCCATTGTGTTCCACCTTATCCGTGTACTTCAAATAGGCATACTTGTCCTCTTTGGTCCCGAAGGTTTCTTGCTTTCCGACGATCATTGCGGAGGACATCTCGTATTTCTGTTGCGTGTAATACACGTCAGCTTCTAAGAGCTTGTCCATAGGTCGGTCCGTGTTGAACGCGACGAAGTGAGCGTCACAAGCGCCGATATACAGCTTGAATCCGTCCGGGTAACGAACGAAGCCGACAAACTTATCCGTGACGACGATGGTCTCTATATCCACGACGGAACAGTACGGGTTGCCGTTGATCGATCCGAAACAGTATTGCTTGTTCACGGCGTAGTTGACTTCGGTAATGGTATTGCTGTTTCCCGTTCCTAGGTCTATGGACTCGTCGAAGGGACGATAGATTGAAGTGATGACATAGTACCTGACGGGATCCGTCCGTACCGTGAAATCCTTGACCTTATACTTGCAGAACACGCCGCTGCTATTTAGCAGTTCCAGCTTATAGTTCGTGAACGATATGGCATCGTTGATGGTCGTGGAGATATTGATCGAGCACGCCGCCAGTTCCTTGGTCTTTCGGCTCGGTTGGTAGACATACAAGAATAGTTCGCTGTCCTCGCTCTCCGCTATTTGGATGATAGAGAGGGAATAGTCCGTTGGGTTCTCCGGATAGTTACTTTCTTTGAAGGTAGCGTCGCGCTTGAGATCGGACAATACGCCCGAATAGGTTTTGGTTTCCGCGCTTGCCATAGTGGGGGAAAGTGCCATCAATAGGACGACACCTACCCCCAAGATCAGAGCGAGAAAACCAATGATTACTCTCGTTCTAATCTCTCTGGTCAAAACGTGATCACCTCCTTATCCAACCTCACACCCTCCATAAAGGGATCCTTGAGGCGGCAACCGATGACGACCTTCGCGGACTTGTCCTCGGAATAGACGACGACCTTAAAAAGGTCTTTGTCTAGGGAGATTTGGCTCTTATCCATAACGATCTCCGTATCCGAATAGACTGCCTGTAAGATATCCATCAGCGAGCCCTTCGGCGTCAGCGTGAACTCCTCCTCGCCTTCGATGATCTCAAAACCCGCGGAGAGGTCCTTCTCGTCGGCGAACTTGTGTTCTTCACCATCTACGGTAAAGGTGAAATCCGTCGCGGGAAGGACTGCGAGATGGTAGCCCGAAATGTCTTTGCTTATGGCGCCGAACGTGTATTTGACGTTTGCGGATAGAGGGGCGTCTGCTGCGAGCATATACCCCTCCGCTTCTGCCAGTACGTTCTTGCCGTCAACATTGACATAGAACTCTTTGAAATCACCGGTAAACCCATTCGTGAAATAGGCGACGAAACCTAAACAGCCCACCAAAACGAGGAAGATCAAGATGTAAGTTATGACCTTGCTTATTTTAAGTTTTGCGCTCTTTCCACTCATACGACACCTCCTTCTCAGAAGGACATCGTTGCGGCAGACATATTCACGTTCGTGACGGTCGCGATGGTCTTCACGTTAATAGACTTGGAAAGGCCGGTCGTGGTCTCAGTCACGGTGATGGTGGCATACGGGCACTTACCGTCGGTGTACTGCTTGAATGATCTCTCGGCATAGCCACCACGGTTACCGTTTATCCCACTGAGCGAAGAAATTGCTCTTTCGGCTTTCACATACAGTTTGCCATCACGCAATTCAACATGAACCACCGGGAGAAGACTACTGGGCTCAGAGAAGAAGGTATAAATATAGCCACTTGATTCAAGAACATCTCCGACCTTATGCTCTTCCGTTTCAACGGAATAAGTATCCTCTCCGGTCGAATTGTTGTGAGCATGAACGTTGACGTCAACCGAACCATAAGCGGCGACCGAGAAAGTATAGTTGCCATACGAAGATCCGACCGCATGAAGTTCGTTATCCAGATCGAGGTCGAAATAGTATTCCGAACCGCACTGTAATTCCACCATGGACTTGTTCCAAGCAGTATCGGTTTTTACCGTCTTACCGGTCGTGTTAATCGTCATGGTCTGCGGCACACCGACATACTCCACCTGACAGGTTGCAGAGAAGCCACCTACGCGGGTCGTGACCGTGACAAGGATGTGGTCTCCCTCGAAACTCTTCAAGCAACGAACGACTGCGACGTTAGAGCCGTCTGCATTCGGGGTAACAGTAATATACTGATTAACCTGTTGGGAACTACGACTTGCGTCCGATGCCCAAGCGACAGACCAATCCACGCTCTTATCCGGTGCGTCCACGGGAAGGACGGTTGCGGTGAGGGTCTTTGCGAACGCAGAATCGCCGCTACCGCCGTCACCGGCACCAAGGTACATCGGTTTTTCAAGCACCATAATGCCGCTTCCGGAAATGGTCGTGATGGCGATAGGTTCTGCCGAAAGGGTTTCCGAGTTATCCTCAAGGAGCAATTCCGACACGGTTTCATTTACTTGCGCGGCTTGCTTCTGCGAAACGACGACCGCCGCGATCGTGAGACCGAGGATGACGAGAATTGCCGAGATGATAATGATCCATCTGATTTTTTCTTTACTGAATTCCATGTTTTACCTCCTTATCTCAAAAGCATATTGAGAAGCGATTTATCGGACGAACGGAAAGGCTTGACATTGCACTCGTACACCATGCCGTTTTCGTCTTCGGTGCGGACCATATAGGTGTTTCCGCTGATGACGGAACCCGTCTTGTCGTCCTTGATCTCAAACGGTTTGGCGATGAGTTCCGCAGCCATAGCTTCTCCGAAGACGATCTCCAAAACGGCATATCCGCCGAGATCCGGGGGAACGATGGCGACGCGAACGTCCTTACCTCTGATTTGTCCCTTGATGAAATAAGAGTAATAGGTCTTACCCTTACTCTCGTAGGTGTCTCTTTCCACAAAAATCTTGTTGCTCATTCTCTGTTTTTCCTCCTTTTATTTCTTTTTCTGTTGCGAGATCTTCTTTGCCTCGCTCTTAGATTTGCCCTCCGCAAGGGCTTTCTTGTACTTGTACAGACCGGCGTGATCCCCTTGGCATTGCAGGTAACCGGAACGCATACCGGCTTCGTAGTCGGTGAGCTGCTGACCTTCCTTCTTACCATAGGTATGGACTTTCGCCTTTCTGTCTTCCGCGTATGCTTTTGCACGCTTGGAAGGAACGGACCATCTGCGGTTGTTGTACTTACCGGCAGAGCCCGCTCCGGACGATTTGTTCGACATATTGTTTCCTCCTCTTTGTGGTATCGTTGCCCGTGACGCCGATAGCACAGCGGTGCGGCTTTTTTTGATCCAGCTCCTCGCTCAGATCTGTTTGCCGCTATTCAGTTGTATCGGTAACGAACGCAATTTGTTGAAACATCTCGTTTCGGGCGATTTCTTACGGTGAGTGGCCACTCTTATCTTGCAAGTACCGCTCGAACGATCGGTTATATCTCTGCGTTCGATAAACCCAAATTGATTAGACTACGTACTTTCGATCGTACATAGTGCTGGGCAAGCGTTTTCCGTCGATATTCTTACGAGCGCAGAACAGGATCTCATAGAATCTATCCCGAAGCTTCGTTCGACGAATGAACGTATCATGACTGACTACGGCATTGTTATCATGGCGATTGACCAATACTTCGATCTCTTGCTTCACAATGTAATCCCGCGTCCGATAAACGTTAGTTGCTCCTTCAAGCAAATCATTGATGCTTTTTTCCATGTCGTTTTTCACCTCCGTGTTTCAAAATTATTCCGAGCAGTATTTCCCTTTTCTTTCCGGAAAAGTAAGGGAGCGCTTCCTCCAAAACATCCAGTTCAGCATCGGCAAAGCGCGATTTGTGAAGATAGTAACCATTCTCTACAAAAATGCCGCCGCCACCGCCTTTCTGGGTATAGATCGGATATTCAAGCGAAAGAAGCAACACATCATTAACGATCGTGCGAACAGTTACGCCGAACTCGAACGCGAGATTTGCGCTCGTTTCGTGGCGTCTGACACACAACGTTTCCAAGATGGCTTGCCGTCTTTCCGTCGCCGTCATTTCCGATCTTCACCTCCTTTTTCCGAACTTACGATTGCATTCTATTTGGCGAATATGAAGGCATTTTTCATATTCGTAAAAGTTTTTTGATTTTTTTGAGGAGAACAAAAAAGGCCCCGACAGACAGACCCTTCCCATAAAGGAAAAATCCATCCGTCGGAGCCTCTCGATTTTCTCGGATTAACTTCCGACTGTTTTCGGAATATGACCTGATAAGGATTTACACAACACCCGGCGCTTTTTCAGCCGACAGACCTTACCGTCGTTATTCTATATAAATTGTTCTCCTTGCGGCGCATATTCCTCAATATGCACCAACCTCCTGCTTTTCTTTTTCATCGTACACACCATACCGCAGCGGGGACATTGAAATTTCACAAATCCTTTTGCATCCGCGCATCCGTATAGGTGCATTCCGCAGTTTCCGCAGTATCGCTCCAGCGGGGCAATCCATTTGTCTTGCATATAATCTCACCTCCCGTATAAGAGGTCGCCACACACAAGCCGCTAGATTTTTGCATTTTATCAGTCCTTTTTACCTCTTTTTGCCTTATTTAATACGAACATTTGTTCATATCGCAAGGCTATTATATATCATAAAAAGGTGTCTGTCAAGACCCCGAAAGAAAGTTTTTTAACCTTTTTTCGATGTCACTTTGAAATGCTCGTTTACGATTGATACGAGAGCGGAAAACAAGACGCTTGCGTCTTGTTTGGGCAGATTGGAAAACTTGGGAACACCCACCGCGCATACCTTCCTCGGGTCTTCATTTCGCCGTAAAGCAGTACTCTTGTTCACGATCTTTTTCATCCTCCTTTTCCTTGGTGAGAACAGCATATCGGACGAATATGAAGGCATTTTTCACATTGAATGGATTTACCGAAAAATCTTGAATATGAAAAAGGCTTTCATATTGAGTTCGTAATCTTCATTTCAAAGAGAAAGACAGGCAATTTTATCTTTCTCTGCGGAAAGCCTACCCGAGTGCGGATCCAGCCGTAAAGGGAAAAAATTATAGGAAAAACCATAAAGAAAGATAACGATGACCTATAAGTTTTTTCTTCTTCCTTGACTGCTGTCTCCACCCTCGGCTGAACGGGTTTCCGTCGAAAGACAAAATAAAAGAAAAAGGAGAATGAAATGAAGAAAGCAGTGATTTATGCAAGGTATTCCTGCGATAGCCAAACGGAGCAGTCGATCGAAGGACAACTCCGCGTTTGTAAGGATTACGCCAAAAGCAACGATATTTTGATCGTGGATACCTATATCGACCGCGCGATGTCGGGCACGAACGATATGAGACCGGATTTCCAGAGGATGATTCGAGATAGTGCCAAAGGTCAATGGGAGATCGTTTTGGTCTACAAGTTAGACCGTTTTTCTCGAGACAAGTACGAAACGACTATCCATAAACACACCTTGAGAGAAAACGGCGTCAAACTCGTATCCGCGATGGAGAATATTCCCGACAGCCCCGAGGGTATCATCCTCGAAAGCTTGCTGGAGGGTATGAACCAATACTATTCGGCGGAGCTGAAACAAAAGGTCAATCGCGGGCTGAGGGAGAGCTGGAGCAAAGGTCAGACCGGAGGGGGCAAAGCGGTTTTCGGATACGACGTCGTAGATAAAAGGTGCGTCATCAATCCATACGAAAGCAATATCGTCATTGAAGCCTTCACGGAGTATGCAAAGGGATACACCGTCCCTGCCATTTTGGCTAATTTTGAGAAGCGGGGGTATCGAAGGAAGAACGGCAGACCGCTTAACTTGAAATACCTTTACGACCTTTTACACGATGTGCGTTATACGGGAATCGTCGAACATCAAGGCATCGTTTATGACAAGATCTTCCCTCGCATCATCTCCGAGGAATTATGGAGAGCCGTTAGCGCAATAAACGAGGAAAACAAGCTTGCTCCCTGCCGCAAGAAAGAGATTTGCGACTTCATCCTTTCGGGGAAACTGTTTTGCGGTAACTGCAAACGAAGGATGTCCGGTGTCAGCGGACGTTCCAAGACGGGCGCTACCCACTATTATTATGATTGTCTCCCCGGTAGAGGGCGGAAGAAAAAGTGTCCGACGCGCGCAATCAAGAAACAAGTGATTGAGGATATCGTCGTCCATACGACGGCGAGGCTTCTTTGCGAAAATGCGAACATTCACGAGATCGCCACACAGGTTTTCAAAATGCACAAAAACGGTATGCAGGATCATACGGCGCTCCGAGCGTTAGAGCAAAAACAAAGGGATGCGATACGTGCTCAAACCAATATGATTAAAGCCATTGAACAAGGGATCATCACCGAGGCAACGAAAAGCAGGCTGAAAGAACTTGAAACCGAAATCGCCATCCTTGACGTGGATATTGAGAAAGAGAAAAACCGTAATTTTGCCTATTTGACCGTCGAGCAAATCGAGGACTTTTTGAGGGCAGAGTTCTTTACCGATCCGACCAATATTGATCTCAAAAAACAGCTGATAAATACCTTCGTGCGAGAGGTGCTATTATATGATGATAGAATAGTAATAACCTATAACTTTACGGACGATTTCCCCACTCTGAAAAAGACTAAAGAACAACTTCAAAAAGTTGAGTCCGAAATAGCGGAAACAACCCCCTCTTCTTTGCGTTCCCAGAGTTCTAAACAAAAGAGTTACTGCCCACCAACCAGAAAAATGTCGGATTTTTCCGACATTTTTTATTTTTGCCTAAGCAAGGGGTGAGAACCGAGAGCGTTTGGAAAAAGCGCCTTGACTTGGCGCTTTTTTAGCGGCTGACCGAAGTATGGGGAGAAGCAGATTCCCTTCATAAACGCTTTGCACTTAGTTTGACAATTCACTTTTCTTCACCCGAGGAATCGGGGCGTGGCGCAAACGATAAAAAAAAGACTTCCCCGCGTCATTTTTTTTCTTGCAGTCAAGAAGTTTTTCGGGGAAGCCTTTTTATAATAGATTATTATTCGTTGAAATCGTACTGCGCGTCGATCTCCGTCTCCGCGCCGAGCTTCTCCGCTCGGGTCTTCAGCCATTTGATCTTCTCATTGACCGCGGCGATGACGTGATTCGTCTCCGCCTTGACGGCGACTTCGTCCGCAAGCTTGCCTTGAAAGAAGGATATCTCGACGACGAGCTCGATCGCAAAATGCGTCTCCGCCTCGGAGACCGCCACTTCTTTGATCTTCGCGATGCCGTTATCCGACGCATAGACATAGCCCTCTTTCGCGCTTTCCGCAAGCTCGCGCACCTGCGTGGCGACGTCCTTCTCTTCTTCCGCGGGAGGTTCGGGCGACGCAGGCTCGGAAACGGGGTCGGCTTTCCTCGGCTTCAAAGGCTCTGCCGTCTTCTTGGGCGCGCTCTTTTCTTCGGGCTCCGCTTTCTTCGGCTCGACCTTAGGCTCTACGGGCTTTTTCGGCTCCTTCTTTTCGGGACGCCCGGAGGATCTTCCTTTCCCGGAAGACGTCTTGACCTTCGGTGTCTTGCGGGAAGCGCCTCTGCTCCCGCGCGGCTTGGAGGGGCGTCTCCTCCTCTTTTTCCGAAGGAAAATGCCAAGCGCCGCAAAAAGTCCGGCGCCGACGAGCATCGCGATCCCGATGGCGGTCTGCCCCGTCTTCAGGATCGCCACCGCCCCCACGAGCGTAAAGACCGCGGCGACGCAAAAAGCAAGGATGCTGAGAAACTTTTTCATTCTTTCCTCCCGACGCCGCAAAAAACTTCCCGCCGCGTCTTCGGTCAGTATAGCACGTTTCGGGGCGTTCGTCAATGCTTCTGGCGGGAGTTCTTCTCCCTTCTTCCGCCCCTTAAAGCCCCTTGCGAACCCCTTGAAATGCGACGAGCGAAGAGACGCCGCGGCGAAAAAGAAAAAGGCGCGAAAACGCCGCCCGAAAAGCATCATTTTCCTTCTTCCCGCGATCACATACGCGCCTTTCCCGCAAAAGTTCTTTACAAGAGTTGTAAAAATCCTGTATCATAAATGCATGCTCTTTTCGGAGGAAGAATATGACGTTAGATGAAATGATATTGACGACGATCGATCTGAATTACGACCAGAAGGTGACACTCGGCAGAAAATGCGTGCAAGAGATCAGCGACGGGCTTTTCGCGATCGGATTCAGCGAAGAGATGGCGAGCACCAGGATCTGTGACTGCATCCGTCTTTTCGTCAGCGCGGACAAAAAATGCTCGCAGGAAGAATATTGCCTCGTGAAAGACATCTACGAATTCACCGACATGTCCTATGACGAGTTTTTTGATTTCTCCAATGGCGGCACCAACCCCCGTTTTATCACGGCGATGGACGCTTTCATCGACGCGCTCGACCCCGATCTCAAGCATTACATCTGTCTTTTCGGGCTCTGCCTGCTCGTCAGCGACGATAAAGTCACGCGGGAAGAATACGCGCTTCTGAGGCGCATCTGCGAATGATCCTTCGGAAATGTCCCCTATAAAAAGGAAGATCTCGGCGGTCGCCGAGATCTTTTTTCGAAAGTTTCATTCCGCAAAGCGGATCTTTTTATTTTTCCAGCTCTTTTGCGGCGGTCATGATGCTCTCATAGACCGCGCAAAGCGCTTTTTTCTCCTCTTCCGTCCCCGCTTTCGCCGAGATCTTCTCCAAAACGGCTTTTTCTCGCGCGGGGTCAAAGACGGGAAGTCCTGCTTCTTTCTTTGCGGCGCCGATCTTCCTGACGACGGCGAAGCGCTCAAGCAATAAAGGGATGATCGCCGCGTCTATACGGTCGATCTCTTCTCTCTGTTTCGTGATTTCCGTCATAATCTTCCTCCTTCAAGCAATGCGTCCAAAAGCGCGATGGCGACCGCCGCTTCCACGACAGGAACGACGCGCGGCACGATGCAGGCATCGTGTCTACCCTTGATCTCGATCTCCGCATTCTCCTTTTTTATAAGATCCACGGAAGCCTGCTTCCGTCCGATGGACGGCGTGGGGCGAATGGAGACGCCGAGCGTGACGGGATTTCCGTTGGACAAGCCGCCATTGATGCCGCCCGCATCGTTCTTCACGACGCGCACTTCTCCTCCCTCCATCCGCAGGGGGTCATTTGCCTGCGAGCCGAATGCGATTGCAAAGCCGAAGCCCAGCCCGAATTCCACCGCTTTCACGGCGGGGATGAGGTATAAAAGCGAAGCGATCTTCCCCTCCAAGGAGCCGAAAGAGCCGCCGCCCACCGCGCCTTGCAGCCCGATGACGGCGCATTCCACCCTGCCGCCGACGGAGTCCTTTTCCGCCGCCGCGCCCTCGATGACCGAGAGCATTTCCCCTTCCTTCACGGGGGTCCATTTCCCTTCCTCTCCGCAGGAGAGCGCCGCTTCGGAGAGCCCGTCTTTATAGCTGACGCCCTTGACGCCGCCGATCTCGCTGACCCAAGCGGACACCTTCACGCCCGCGCCGCGCAATATCTCTTTTGCGATCCCGCCGAGCACGCAAAGAGGCGCCGTGAGCCTGCCGCTGAATTCGCCGCCGCCCGAAAAATCCAGTCTGCCGTCCAAAAGGTGCGCCGCGTAATCGGCGTGCGAGGGACGGGGGATGCCGTAAAGCTCATTATAATCCCCGCTGCGCACATTTTCATTGCGGATCACGGCGCGAAGCTCCTCTCCCGTTCTCTCGATGACGGGGACGTCCGCCTCCATCCTCTTTGTGGAATACACGGCGTTTTTCGCCCGTCTCCGCTCGAGGAAAGGACGAAGCGCAGCCTCTTCCCAAGGCAGATCGGGCACGCCTTTCGCGATGACGCCTATTTCGGGCGCATGCGACGTGCCGTAGACCTCGAACGCGATCTTATCTCCTCTCCATTTCATATCGTCCTCCCACTTTCTTCAGATCCTCCCAAAAAGAAGGATAGGATTTTCTTACGCATTCAACTTCTTTCACGCGGCTTTCGCCCTCCGCAAAACTCGCGAGCACCGCCGCCGACATACACATTCGATGATCGGAAAAGCTCTCGAAGACGCCGCCCCTCGGCTTCCCGCCGCGAATAAAGAGGGCGTCTCCTTCCTCTTTGGTCTCGATCCCCGCCCGTCCGAGCATATCGCGGATGGCAAAGAGACGGTCGCTCTCTTTATCCCGCAGTCTGCCCACTTTTTCAAAGACGCTTTCGCCTTTGGCGAACGCCGCGAGAACGGAGAGGATCGGCGCAAGATCGGGGATATTTTCCAAGTTCAAGCGGAAAGCGCGAAGCGCACCACCTTTCACCTTCACCGCCTCCCCTTGCGAGGAGACCTCCGCCCCCGCCGCTCGGAGCGCGTCCAAGACGGCTTTATCCCCTTGGGCGGAAGTAAGATCCAGCCCCGTCACCTCGACGCCCTCGCCGAGCGCCCCCGCGACGAGATAAAACGCCGCGCCCGAAAAATCCCCGGGCACGCGGCTCTCCGTCAAATGATATTTTTGTCCTCCCGCGACGAAAAAGCCTTCCGCCGTGCGATGGATCTCGATCCCCGCCTTTCCAAGCACATCCAACGTGATCTCCACGTAGGGCGCGGAGACCATTCTCCCTTTTAGGACGATCTCGCTGTCTCCCTCGAGAAGCGGAAGCGCCATCAAGAGTCCCGTAACGTACTGCGAACTCACCGTCGCGTCGATCTCATATCTGCCCGCCGTCAATGCGCCGCGGGTCTTCCCGCCGTCCGACGCCGCGCCATGCGCCAGAAGCGTCTCGGTCAGAGCGCCCATCGGACGTTCCGCAAGCCTTCCCTCTCTGAGAAAGGTCGCGCTCACGCCAAGCGCCGCCGCCAAAGGAAGCAAGAAACGCAGCGTACTGCCGCTCTCTCCCACGCGGACGATCTTCTCCTCCGCCGAGGGATGAAAAGCGCCGTAACGAACGCGATCTCCTTCAAACGCCGCCTCAAAGCCCAAAGCTTCCAGCCCTTTCGCCGTGCGATAGGCGTCGTCCGAATCGCCGAAGGAGAGACTTCCGCCCGAAAGCGCCGCCGCGATGAGCAGGCGATGCGCGTAAGACTTGGAGGGCGCCGCCGCAACCCGTCCTTTCAATGCAGAGGGAAATATCCGCGCGTCACTCATCTTTTATCGATCTCCCGCTTGATCTTATCCCCTTCCGCGAGAAGCGCGCGAAGCTCCGCTTCGTCTCCCGAGGCAAGGGCGTCTCTGTATTTCTCCAAATTTCCGATAAGAAGATCAAGCTCCGCCTTGAGATAGTCCCGATTATCCTCCATCAGCTCCGACCACATCGCGGGATTCAGCCGCGCCACGCGGGTGAGATCTTTGTAACTCCCGGCGGAATAACCACCGTGCCGCTTCGCCGTCTCGCTCTTGATGAAAGCATTGCTCACAACGTGGCAAAGCTGAGAGGTATAAGCGATCATCTCGTCGTGCTTTTCGGGGGTGGTGATCACCACTTCGCCGAAGCCGAGCGAAAGATAAAATTTCTTCAATTCCGAAAGAATGAAGAGATCCTCCGTCACCGGGACGAGGATCATCGAGGCATTCTCGAAAAGGCGCACGGAAGAATGCTCCACGCCGCTGTACTCTCTCCCCGCCATCGGATGTCCGCCGCAATATATCGCCGAAGGATATTTCTCTTTGAGCTCCTTCATCGCGCGAACGACGATGCGCTTATTCCCGCAAAAGTCGGAAAGGATCGCTCCCTTTTTGAGAAAGGGAAGATAGGTCTCCGCCGCCGCCTTGAAATCGCGCGGAAAGATGGCGACGATGAGAAGATCGACTTCCTTTGCCGTCTCCTCCGTCAAAGGCTCGCCATACGCTTTCGCCATCAACGCCCTCGTCATCACGGCGGGGTCTCTGTCCGCGCCGTACACCGTATATCCTCTCTGGACGAGGAGCCTGCCGAAGCTCGCGCCCATCAACCCGAGCCCGACGATCCCGATCTTTTTTATCATATCGTCTTCCCCACCGCCGTAATGACTTTATTCACTTCCGTGACCACGTCGCGGAATTGCTCCGGACGGAGAGACTGCGCGCCGTCGCAGAGCGCTCTCGGCGGATCGTTATGCACTTCGATCATCACGCCGTCCGCGCCCGCCGCCGCGCTCGCCTTCGCAAGGGGCTTCACCAGCCTCGCCACGCCGCTCGCATGGGAAGGATCCACGATGACGGGCAAATGCGTGAGCTCTTTCAAGACGGGCACCGCGCTGATGTCCAAAGTGTTCCTCGTATAGGTCTCATAGGTGCGGATGCCGCGCTCGCAAAGCACGATGTCGTGGCAGCCTTCGCTCATGAGATATTCCGCGCTCATCAGCCATTCTTGAATGGTGGCGGCGATGCCGCGTTTCAAGACGACAGGCTTGCCCATCTTCCCCACGGCTTTCAGCAGTTCGAAATTTTGCATATCGCGCGCGCCGATTTGGACGATATCCACGTCACGAAAAAGGTCGATATGCGTCTCGCTCATGATCTCGGTCACGATGGGGAGCCCCGTCTCCTCTTTCGCGCGAAGGAGCAGGCGAATGCCCTCTTCCCGCAAGCCTTGGAAAGCGTAGGGCGAGGTCCTCGGCTTAAACGCGCCGCCGCGCAAGATCGTGGCGCCCGCCTCTTTAACGGCCGCCGCCACCTCGATGATCTGTTTCTCGCTCTCCACGGAGCAGGGGCCCGCGATGTAATGGAAGCTTCCGCCGCCGATCGTGAGACCGCCCACTTTCACGACGGTGTCTTCGGGGTGGAACTTCCGATTCGCCATCTTGAAAGGCTCTTGGATGCGCTTCACGTCCTCGACGATGTCGAGGGAGCGCACGAGATCGATGTCCACGCGGCTGGTATCGCCCACGAGCCCCATCACGATGGTATTCTCGCCTTGGCTGATATCCGTCTTAAGCCCGAGGGACTTGATCCATTCCGTCAGATGTTTGTATTGCTCTTCGTCCCTGTCCTTTTTCAGTACGATGATCATTGTTCTTCTCCTTTTTCGCGCTCCGCAATGAGGCGCCTTATTTCAAAAAAATAAAAAGCGATCGAATATCGACCGCTTTTTCTCTTTCTATACGCTAAAAACAGCCGATATTATTGGATATCCGCGCGGTAATAATATGCGTAATAAAAGAAACGACTTGCTTTCATGTCCGTTCTTACGCCGCTAAAACGAGCTTGTTCGTGAAGATGACCGTGATGAGATCCACGAGATAGAAAAGCGGGGACAGGAAGAAATTCAAGATCGCGCCGATGACGTGCCCGCTCGTCGCGCGCTTCACGATGCCGAAAATGATATTCGTGATGGGAATGATCGCGAGAATGATATTGATGATCCAGCCGAAACCGTATGCGCCTTTTGAGCTCTTCTTTGCCATTGTAAAAACTCTCCTTATAGGTTTTTCGATAGTTTGATTATAGCACGCGCGCCCTGCGCTTGCAAGCGTTTTTTAGCTCGACCACGCCGCAGGGCAGGTTCGATTCGCCTTAAACCACTCGGTATCTTTCAGCTTGGTGTCGTTTTTGCAAGAGACGGTCACCGTGCCGCCGGAGCTCAGGACCGTGATGTTTCCATTCATCGAGACGCCCTTCTCCACGTCTTTCCCTTTCTTCTCGTCATACACCACGGAGACGACCGTCGTCACGTAGACGCAGTCGGTATAAGGCGCAACGTTATCCACGAATTTCTGCGAAGGGAAGGTATTCGCCGTATTGCTCGTGTACTCCGTGGACCCCGCGCAGCAACACACGCAGACGATCTTGGGGCGAATGACGGAGAGCAACGTATCTGTGGAAGCGGTGTAAGAGCCGTGATGCCCCGCCTTGAAAAGCTCCACTTCGGGAAGCGCGTTGTTCTTCACGAGAGAGGCCTCTCCGTCCTTCTCCAGATCCCCCGTGAAAAGATAATGCTTGCTTCCGTGCGTAAACAGAAGGCAAACGGAATAATCGTTCTCGTCCGACGTCTTTTTCTCATAAAACTCCTGATAAAGGATGGTCATGCTCATCCCTTCTCCGAGGGAATAAACGCGTTGCGCGCCCTCTTTGGACTCTCGATAACATTCGAGCGCCGTATAGTGCTTTGCGCCCGGTTCCGCGTCGCGCGCCGCGACGTAATTATTATAGACCGCAGTCTCTGCGTTCGTAAGCGCGAAATCGATGATCGTTTCGCATTCGTATCGCTCGAAAATGCCCGGATTGTTTTTCGTGCTGACAAAGCCCGCGATATGGTCTTGATGGGCGTGGGTGGCGATGACGTATTCGAGCTTGCCGTCCGTGCAGTATTGATTCACGTAAGCGGAGATCGCCTCCGCGCTGTCTTGGCGAGAGCCCGCATCGATCAAGATGTCGATCTCGCCCGCCTTGATATAGACGCTGTCCCCCGTATAAGCATTTCCGAGTTCGAGGAAATGGAAAGAAAGATCGTCCTCGCCATAGGTCGTGAAGGTGGGAGCGGAGGTCTTCCCGCCCGACGCATTTTCGACGTCGGACGCCGTGAATCGCTTTACGAGATCGTCCACCGCGTTATGGACGCTGTCCACTTTGAAATACAAAAGCGCGCCGACCGCAATGATGACGACGAGGATGACCACGACCGCGATGACCGCGCCGGGATGCTTTTTCGCCGTGCGAACGACTTTTCTCTTGGTGCTCTTCTTCATATCCTTCCCTCCTATCCGCGCGCGCTTCCGCAAGAGGCGAAGGGGCGCTGCGCTCGGGTTTCCTTTATTATAGCGTATTACGAAAGCGGGAGCAAGTTTAATTCCGAAAGACTTTTCGCAAGAAAAGGCATCTCGCGGCGCTTTTCGGCGGGCGAGGATATTGACAAGCGCGCGCGACAAGTCTTATTATAAAAAAAGAGACCATATGTAAAGCGGCGCTTTCGCCAAGTACGGCGAGCGCCCGCTCGGGAGCGCGATGAAACAAGACGAAAGACAAGACGAGATCTACGGTTCGGAATCCTTTCAAGCGAAGGAGACTTCTTTCCGCGAGAGCTTTTCTTTCGCCTCCGAGCGAAACGCCGTAACGGCGGAGTCTTATCGTCCGAGCGGCGAGGAGTCCTTCTCCGCTGCATCCCCCGCGCCTACCCCTTCTCTTTCCTCTTCCGAAGAGGTCGCTTCGTCCGCTTCTCGCGAGGAAGTCGAGAGCAAGAAAGCCTCTTCGAATCTCCAAAAAGTGCTTCTCGGCATCACGGCTTTCGTGGGAACGGCGGGCGTCGTCGTCTCCGCTGTGGTGACCGCCCTCGTCTATAATATCCTTCTTTTCGCCGCAGGTGCAACTTTCCTGACCTTTGAGCTGGATCTGAATTACGAAAAACTCACCTCCCCCGTCGCCGTTTTGGAGACGGAAGGGACGGCTTATTCTCTCGCCCTCGATGGAGAAAAATACATCACCTTCGAAGGGCTTTCCCCCGACACGGAATACCATCTTTCCCTCATCAACGGAGACGGCGAAGTCTTCTATGAGGGAAATTACAAGACCAAAAGCGTTTCTTATGCGGCGGAGATCCGCGTGATGACTTTCTCGGAGAGCGAGCTCTCTCTCCAAGCCGACGTCTCCGGAGAAAAGCTCTCCTTCTACACCTTGCGCGTCTCGGACGAAAAGGGCGCGGAGATCTTCGTCTCGGACTGCGCCGCGACGGGAAAGACCCTCTTCCGCATTCCCGATTATCCCTTTGACAAGAATTGTTACGCCACCATCACCGTGAGCGGAAAAGGCGTCGCCTCCCTCTCTCTTCCCGCGGAAGATTTCCTTCCCGCGAAATTCACGGTGACCTCTTTCTCCGTCAGCGCCGAAGCGCTCTTCCTTTCCCTCGATCCTTCGAGGACGGACGTCTCTTTCTCGCTGACGGTGAACGGCGAAAGCGCCCCGCTCCTCAAAGAACAAAGCGGAGCCTGCGTCATAGACCTCTCCGGGCTTACGCCGGATACCCTCTATCGCATCGAGCTGACCGATCCCTATGGACGAAAGGTCTTTTCCCAAGACTATCGCACCGAAAGCAAGCAGGCGCCGACGACGGAGCCCACGGAGCCCACGGAACCCACAGAACCTACGACCCCCACGGAACCGACCGAAACCACGGAGCCGACCGAACCGGAGCTCGCGACCGTAACGGAGAGCTCTTTCTCCGCTTCCTCCGCTTCTCTTTCCATCGTCTTGGAATCCTCCCTTCCCGAAGCGACCCTTACTCTTTCCGTGGATGGTGACGTCCGAGACTTCTCCTCCGTGTCGGACGGCATATACGCCATCGAGTTGACCGATCTTGCGCCTCTCACGTCTTACACCATCACGATCACGGACGAATACGGAAGAGAGGTCTTTTCCAAAGAATACTCCACAGAGAGCGCGTCCGGCGATCCCCTTGCGCCCGAGATCCCGACGATCACGAGAGGCTCTTCTTCCGTCACCTCCGACAGCATTTCGCTCTCCTTGGAATCCTCCGTCCCCGACGCCGTCCTTTATCTCACCGTAAACGGTGACAATGCGGACTTCGCTTCCGTTTCGGACGGGAATTACCTGATCCGACTCACGGATCTTGATCCGGACACCTCTTATCGCATCGAGCTGACGGACGACTATGACAGAACGGTCTACTCGGAAGACTTCCGCACGGAAACGAGCGCTACGCCGACTTCCGACTCCGCGATGGAGCTTTTGCTCTATACCGTCACGCATGATTCCGCTTTCGTGTCCTTCTCCATGCCGACGAATGCCGCGAACACCACCCTTACGGCGTTCCTCGACGAAGAGGCATATGAGCTCACCACCGACCGCCTCGGTCGCTCCTGTTACGCCCTCTTCCAAAACTTAGAGCCGGATAGCTTTTATACCCTCTCCGTCAAAGACGCGTCGGGGGAAAGCGTCCTTTACATCGGAAACGTCAATACCCTCTCGGAGCCAGACATTTCGCTGAGCTGTGGTGATTATGCCATCGAAGCGACCTCTTTCACCGCGTATTTCACCCCGTACAACGCGGAGGATTATCAATTCTTCGTCTTCCTGAACGAGACGGAAGCGTCGCTCTCGATGACGGGAGACGACTATACCATCCGCGCGTCCGATCTCGATCCGGAGACGATGTATCTCCTGCGCATCTTCGCGCAACGCGTCGGCGATCCCACGGGCGGAAACACCGCAAACAACGAAGATCCCATCTTGATTTATCAAGATGTGTTCTATACTTACCCCACCGAATAATGCAAAAACGGAGGCAATATGAAAAAGCATTTTGAAAAACCAAAGACCTTTCCCGACTATTTGGATCTCATCGTAAAGATCCTTCTTCTGGCGCTTGTGGCAGCATATTACGTGCTCCTCATCTTCGGCAGATTCGTCTTCAAGCCGGAAAACGCATTTTACCGCAGCCTGAATCTTTTCTCGGGCGCGGGCGATCCCAATATCGCGGTGCGCATCCTGAGCTACGCATTCTTCATCCTGAGCGCGAGCTATCTGCTCCGCCTCGTGCTGAATCAATCCACGCGCTTTATGAAGAAAGGAAAGGCGGTCGTGAATCTCCTCTCATCCATCATCAAGTACCTCGCGGTCATCGTCCTGCTCTTCCTGATCTTGAAAGCCTTCAAAGTGGACACCGTGACGCTTCTTGCCGGCGCTGGGATCTTGAGCTTGGTCATCGGTCTCGGCGCGCAGCCGCTGATCTCCGACGTCATCGCCGGGCTCTTCATCGTCTTTGAGGAGGTCTTCGACATCGGCGACATCATCGTCGTGGACGGTTTCCGCGGCACGGTGAAAGAGATAGGCGTGCGCACGACGCAGATCGTGGACGCGGGCGGCAACGTAAAAGTGGTGAATAATTCCGAGATCCGCACCCTCGTGAATATGACGAGCGAGCTCTCCCTTGCCATCTGCGACATCGACATCGAATACGGCGAGTCCATCGAGCGCGTGGAAGCCGTGGTCAAGCGCAATCTTGACAAAGTGAAAGCCTCCATTCCCGACATCGAGGACGGCCCTTATTACAAAGGCGTCGCCTCCCTCGGCGCCTCGGGCGTCACCCTCCGCTTCATCGCGCGCTGTCAGGAATCCGCCCGCTTCCAAGTGGAGAGGGATATGAATCGTCAGATGAAGCTCCTCTTCGATGAGAACGACATCAATATCCCCTTCACGCAAGTCGTCGTGCACGAACCCACCACTTTCGAAAAAGCGGACGCGAAGACGAAGCGCGTCGCGGAGCGCTTCGTGGAGGATCAGCGCGAGCTCAGCAAGAACATCCCGGGCGAGAGCAAAGACGACCTGCAATAACGCAATTTTTCGAGAAAAATCGAGGCAGAAGGGGAGCCTTCAAAAGGGCACCCCCCCCCGATTTTGAGAGTTCACATCTCATTTCGATAGATATTTTTCCGCGAAATTTACGACATTTTTCAAAATTTTGGGTATTGACAAGCCCCACTTATTTATTGTATGATGAATACAACAACCGTTGGGAGGAAAGGAAATGAATAAGAGCGACGTCATCAAGGTCATCTCTGATAAAACAAATATTACCGAGGCGGATTGCCGCCGCGTGTCCGAGGCATTTATCGAGACCATCGCGCAAGCATTGAAAGCGGGAGATTCCGTCACGTTTGCGGGCTTCGGCTGCTTCAAAGCGAAACAACGCGCCTCGAAAGAGGGCTTGCATCCGAAGACCGGCGAGCGTATCAAGATCGCAGGTCGTTGCGTCCCCACCTTTAAAGCGAGCAAAACATTCGTGGCTGTGATGAATAAATAAAGGACAGACAAAATAAGACGGAGAAGGAAAGGCAAAATCGCTTTTCCTTTTTTTTATCAAACAAGGATGAATTCCCTTCGCGCATGACTTGACCTTCGGTCATGTAATGCGCTGCCGTGCGCGAATTGCGCGCTGCCTTCAAAAATCGTGCGGATGAAGGCTCGCCGAGGAGGCGCCAAATGCGCCTGCCCGATCAAAGAAACCCAATCAATACCTTAAAAAACGCAAACCGTTCTCATTATAACCGCAAGTGACAGCGGAGAGCGGCGTAGAGGCGAGTGCTCTCCGAGGAGGCGGGTCTTAAACACGCAAAATGAGCGCGGAGAAGCGTGCGGATGCAAGGCTCGCCGAGGAGACGACGAATGAGCGTACAAAAGTACGTGATTTCGCCGCGACGACGGCAGTAAACGCCGCAGATGCGCGTTTATCCGCGCTCATTCTACGGTTACGGATTTCGCCAAATTCCTAGGCCTATCCACGTCGCATCCTCGTTTGACCGCCACGAAATACGCGATAAGCTGCGCCGCCACGGAAGAGACGACGGGCGAGAAAACGGGGATCGTGTCGGGGAGGAGGAAGATCCGCTCCGTGCGGATCGCTTTTGCGGCGCTTTCCGCGGCGAGGACGACGGCTTGCGCCCCGCGGCATCTGACCTCCTCCACGGACGCGGCATTCTTCTCCGCGAGCACAGGATCCGTGGAGAAAAAGAGGGCAAAGACCCCCTTCGTCATCAAAGCGAGAGTGCCGTGCTTGAGCTCGCCCGAAGGATAGGCTTCGGAAAAAAGATAGCTGACCTCTTTGATCTTCAGGCTCGCCTCTTTGGCGGCGCAATGATCCGCGCCCCGTCCGAGACAAAAGAGCGCGTCTCCCAAGGCAAGGCTCTCCGCGATCTCTTCGAGCGCTTTTTCCGCCCCGATGACTTTCTCTGCTTTTTCGGCGAGGCGAGAGAGTTCCGCATGATAACGGAGACTCTCCTCTTTTTTGATTTTTCCGCAAATATCCGCATATTGCAAGCAAATGCGCAAAAGCACGGCGGCTTGCGCGGAATAAGATTTCGTGGCGGCGACGGCGCGTTCCACGCCGCATTGCGTCATCACGGTCTCATCCGCAAGGCGCGAAAGAGAGGACTCGGGCGCATTGCAGACCGCGAGGATCTTCGCGCCCTTTTTCTTCGCGCGACGGACGGCTTGAAGGGTGTCCGCCGTTTCGCCGCTTTGGCTCACCGCGATAAAGAGCGTGCGCTCGTCCTCCGTCTGTCGCTCGGTCAGATATTCGCTCGCGATGCAGTCTCGGACAAGCACTCCGGCGATCTCACGCATCGCCGTTTTAAAGACCAAGCCCGCGTGATAGGCGCTGCCGCAGCCCAAAAGAGCGATGCCGTCATATTCCCCCCGCAAGATCCGTCCCACCGCTTCTTCGGGATACGCCTCGAGCGTTTCTTTGATCGAAAGGGGGACTTCTCGGATCTCGGAGAGCATATGCGAGCCGAAAAACACCCCCTCCCGTCCCCTTTCCGCGCGGCGATTCTTTCGAAAGGAGAGCGAGCGCTTTCCCCTCGAGAGATCGTATGCATCAGCCCCTTCCGCCGTCACGCGCACGACGGTGTCATCCTCGAGAAAAGACACCTCGTCACAAAATTCGGAAATTCCCGAAATATCCGAACAAATGAAGCTTTCTTCCTCGCCTCTCCCGACGATGAGGGGGCTGTCCTTTCTCACGCCGAAAAGCGCCTTTTCTTCATATACGGAAAGGATCCCCAAGGCAAAACTCCCTTCGAGATCTTTGACGGCGCGACAGATCGCGGAAAGGGTGTCGCCCGTGTAATAAAGGTCGATCAAATGCGCGATGACTTCGCTATCCGTCTCTGACCGCAGGCGAACGCCGCGCGCACGCAAAAAGCCTGCGATCTCTTCGTAATTCGTGATGATCCCATTATGCACCACGGCGAATTTACCGTATTCCGAGGCAAAAGGATGGGCGTTATCGTCCGTCGCCGCCCCATGCGTCGCCCAGCGCGTATGTCCGATCCCGCAATGCCCTTCCAAAGGTCTTTTCGCGAGCGCTTCTCTGAGCTTTGCGAGCCGCCCCGCGCGCTTCTCCAAGACGAGATTCGCGCCGTTATGAAGGGCGATCCCGCTGCTGTCATATCCCCTGTATTCAAGGGACTCGAGCCCCTTGATGAGGTACTCTGTCGCCTCTCCTTTTCCGACGTATCCCACGATGCCGCACATGTCCTTTTCCTCCGAAAAATTTTTCTATACTATATGCCCCTTCCGCCCTGCGCTGACACTGTCACGACGAGGAAAGCGCGCATATTATATCGTATGAATACCTCTCATTTCGGCACGGACGGCATACGCGGCATATACGGAAAAGACGTCACGGACGAGACGGCTTATCGTCTCGGCGCGGCATTGGCAAAACGGGGAAAGATCCTTCTTGCGCGCGACAATCGCCTCTCCTCTCCCATTCTCGCAAGCGCCTTTCTCGGCGGCGTAACGGCGGCAGGCGGGCGCTTTTCCTTTCTCGGGCTCTCCACCACCCCCGCTCTTTACTACGCATTCACCCATTCCGACGCGGAAACCGCCGTGATGATAACGGCGAGTCACAATCCCCCCGATCATAACGGACTGAAAGTCTTCGACAAAGCGGGAAAGCTCGGCAACGACGCCTGTCGTGCGTTAGAAGAAGAAATGCAGAGCATTTCTCTCTCTTCTGTTTCTTATCGGACGGAAAGGGAGGATCCTTCTCTTCTCGAGGGCTATCGCGCCTTCTTCCGAGAGGCGGTCGGTCGGCTGGACGGCTTGAAAGTCGCCTTTGACTATGCCGGCGGCGCGGGCTACGTCTTTCGAGATCTCCTCCCCTCGCTCGGCGCGGAGGTCTTTCCCCTCGGCCTCTCCGAAAAAGGAGACGCCGTAAACGTCGGATGCGGCGCGCTCTTCCCGGGCGCGCTTCGCGAAGAGACGCTTCGCGTCAAAGCCGATCTCGGGATCGCGCTGGACGGAGACGGTGACCGCATCCTTGTCGTCACCAAAGAGGGCGACATCCTCGACGGAGACGCGATCCTCTATCTTTTCGCGCGAAAAATGAAGCGAGAAGGCAGCCTCGCGAAAGACAAAGTGGCGCTCACCGTGATGACGAACGGCGGCGTACTGCATAGTCTCACCGAAATCGGCGTCACGCCGGTCCTCTGCAACGTCGGAGACAGCGCCGTCACGGCGGCGATGCGGAGCGAGGGGCTGTCCCTCGGCGGGGAACAGAGCGGACATATCGTCCTCGGCGATCTCTTGATGACGGGAGACGGCATCCTCGTCGGCGGAATGCTCCTCAAAATGCTCCGCGCGGGAGAGCCTGTCCTTCTGCCGAAGGAACTCACGGTCTATCCGCAAAGCCGCATCGATCTTCGCCTGCCTGACAAAAGCGTCGCCTACGCCGAAGCCACCCAAGCCTTCGCCGCGGAAGTCAAAGCACGCCTGCCGCGGGGACGCGTCCTCGTCCGCGCGAGCGGAACGGAGAACGTCGTCCGCATTATGACGGAATGCCCCGACGCCGCGCTCGCGGAAGCTTGCGCCCGCGAAATCCGCGATTTCCTGCTTTCCCGGAACGAATAAATTCCTCCGAAATCATCGGATCATTCCGCATTTCTCCTTTGACGCCTCCCTCGGCGTCGAGTCGCTTCTCTTTTTCGTGTTTTTCTCCTCCGAGACGGAAAAGCAGATTTGTATTGCCTTTTTCTCTCTTCCGCGCTATAATGATATCTATGGCAGAGATCGTCAGAGAACCGAAACAAAAGCGCTCCATCGAGAAAAAGGAGCGCATCATCAAAGCGGGCTACAAGCTCTTTGCGGAAAAGGGGTATTTTAATACGAATACCGCCGAGATCGCAAAGGAAGCGGGCGTCTCCACGGGCATCGTCTACGGATATTTCCGCGACAAGCGTGACATCCTCCTCGAGGCGATGGACATTTATCTGAATAACGTCTTCACCCCCATCCTCTCGCTTTTGGACGACGTCACGACGCCGGACTTCCCCTTCATCCTCTCCCGCGCGATCGAGCACGCCGTGAACGTGCATCGTACGAACGCCGCCATGCACACGACCCTTCATTCTCTCTTCTCGAAGGATGAGATCGTGGACGCGAGATTCTCCGCCCTCGAAGAAGAGATGACGAAAAAGCTCTCCGCAAAGCTCGTCGATCTCGGCTATAAAGGCGAGCATCTTTTCGAGAAAGTCCATACCGTCATTATGGTCGTCCAGTCTTTCGCGCACGAAGAGGTCTATGACCATCACGATTATATCGACTATGCCGAGATGAGGAAGATCGTCCTCGATATGCTCCTCCGTCTCTTTTGATCTTCGACGCGCCGAAGCGCAAACTATTTTTTACAAAAACGCTTTACTTTTATTTATTTATATAGTATAATCACCATAACTCGCAAAGGGCGAGTGTTCCTTACTTTTGCCAAGCGCAAAGGTCATCAAGTCCAAAAGGAGGTAGCAAAATGAATAAGTACGAAGTTTTGTACATCTTGTACGGCGAAGCGTCGGACGACGTCAAAAACGCGACGGTCGAGAAGTTCTCTCAGCTCATCGCGGAAAACGGCGGCACGGTGACGACCGTAGACAAGTGGGGCATGAAGAAATTCGCTTACCCCATCAATTACAAGACCGAAGGCTATTACGTTCTTATGAATTTCGAGTCCGCTCCCGCGCTCCCCGCTGAGCTCGAGCGTCAGATGAGAAACGACGAAAACGTAGTTCGTTTTATGGTCACGAGAAAATAGTTCGCGAGTAGCAAAGTAATTCGGAGGAGAAACAATGAATAAAGTATTTTTGATCGGCAATTTGACCAAAGATCCCGAGCTGTCGAACACCAATAACGGCATCCCCGTCTGCAAGTTTACGCTTGCGGTGTCCAGAAGATTCGGCAATACCGAGACCGACTTCCTTCCCGTCATCGTATGGAGAGGACAGGCGGAGAATTGCGGCAAGTTCCTGAAAAAGGGCAGCAAGGCGGCTGTTGCGGGCGCTGTGCAGACCCGTTCGTACGACGCGAACGACGGTTCCAAGCGTTACATCACCGAGATCGTTGCCGACGAAGTGCAGTTCCTCTCCACCAAAGGTGAGGGCGAGATTCCCCCCGCTCCGGTCAGCGGCGCGTCGAGCGCTCGCATCGGTTCGGAAGTCGTGGAGGACGATCTTCCCTTCTAATGCGCCGATAACGGCAGAATTTTAAGGAGTGTAATATGAAAAATATGGAAGAGAAAGGGGCAAAGCGCCCCATGAAGAAGCCCGCGAAGAAAAAGGTTTGCATTTTCTGCGTGGACAAGATCAACGACATCGATTATAAGGACGTGGCGAAGCTCAGAAAGTTCATCACCGAGAGCGGAAAGATCGCTCCGAGGCGTTCCACCGGCGTTTGCGCGAAGCATCAGAGGCTTCTCGCCGCCGCGATCAAACGCGCAAGAGTGATGGCGCTTCTTCCGGAACCGGGCTCGGATAAAGAGTAATCGGGAAGACAGAAGGCGCAGTCGAGTTTCCGCTTCGAATTGCGCCTTTTTTATGGCGTTTCGCCGAGAAAGCCTCGACGGAAGCCGCATTGCGTGGAGACACGCGCCCCTCGCGAGGACAGACCGTCCCGAGGGAAGGCTCGCTTGAGCGAGCTCGCATAAAGCGAGAAAGGAGAGAATATGGCAGAGATCGTACTTACCCCGGAAGGGTATAAAAAGCTGGAAGAAGAGCTTGATTTCTACGTCAAAGTAAAGAGACCCGAAGCCGCGGAGAGAGTGAAGCTCGCGCGTGAATTCGGAGACCTCAGCGAAAACGCGGAATACGACGCGGCGAAGGACGAGCAGGGCATCGTCGAAGGGCACATCCGTGAGCTCGAAGAGACCTTGAAGCTCGCGAAAGTCATCGACGGCGAAGCCATCGACACCACCGTGGTCAGCGTGGGCTGCTTTGTGAAGGTGCATGACATCGAATACGACGAAGTGGAGGAATTCAAGATCGTCGGCAGCGCGGAAGCGAATTACGCCGATCATAAGATCTCGAATGAGTCCATCCTCGGCGCGGCGCTCATCGGACATAAGAAGAACGAGATCGTCGAGGTGAAGGCGCCCGCAGGCGTCAGCCAATACAAGATCCTCGGCATCCGCAAATAAAGAATCAATCATTCAAAAAGTCCCTTGCCCTTTTCATTTGAGCATTCCGCAAGGGACTTTCTCCCTTGTTTTAAGCAAGAATCATCAGGAGACAGTATGGAAGAAACGACGACTTTAGAGAACGTACAAGAAGCGAAGAGAGTCCGCCTTGCGAAGCTGCAGACCCTCGTGGACGCGGGCGCAGACCCTTTCACGGAGGTGAAATTCGACAAGACGCATTCCTCCGCGGAGATCAAGGCGAATGCCGAAGCTCTTTTTGAGAAAGAGGTCACGATCGCAGGGAGGCTGGTTTCCCGCCGCATTATGGGCAAAGCAAGCTTTGCTCATCTTTTGGACGGCGACGGCAAGATCCAGATCTACGTGCGCCGCGACGACATCGGCGAAGCGGAATACATGAGCTTCAAGCAGCTCGACATCGGCGACATCATCGGCGTGACGGGCTTCGTCTTCACCACGCAGACGGGCGAGATCAGCGTGCATGCGAAAAGCTATAAGCTCCTCTCCAAGTCCCTTCTCCCCCTCCCCGAGAAGTTCCACGGGCTGCAAGACACCGACCTCCGCTATCGTCAGCGCTATGTAGACCTCATTGCAAATCCCGAGGTGAAGGACGTCTTCATCAAGCGCAGCAAGATCATCTCCACGATCCGCGAAGTCCTCGACAAGAAGGGCTTCATCGAGGTGGAGACCCCCGTTTTGAATACGCTCGCGGGCGGCGCGAACGCGCGTCCTTTCGTCACGCATCACAATACGCTGGATATCGACATGTATATGCGCATCGCCACGGAGCTTCATCTCAAGCGCTGCATCGTGGGCGGCTTCGAGAAGGTCTATGAGATCGGAAGACAGTTCCGCAACGAAGGGATGGACACCAAGCATAATCCCGAGTTCACGACCATCGAGCTTTATCAAGCTTACGTGGACTATCAGGAGATGATGCGCATCACCGAAGAGCTTTACACCGCCGCAGCGATGAAAGTGAATGGATCGCTCGATCTCACCTATCAAGGACAAGAGCTCCATCTCCAAACGCCGTGGGAACGCCTCACGATGGTGGAAGCCGTGAAGAAATACACGGGGATGGACTTCGACAAGGACGATCTCCCCTCCCTCATCGAGCGCGGGAATAAAATGGGGCTCGACATGGCGCCGGACACTTCTTGGGGCAACGCGCTTTACAATATCTTCGACGCTTTCGTAGAGGAGAAGCTTATGGGCCCCGTCTTCATCACGGATTATCCCGTGGAAGTGAGCCCCCTCGCAAAGAGGAAGCCCTCCGATCCGCGCCTTACGGAAAGATTCGAGTTCTTCATCTTCGCGTCCGAAGGCGGCAATGCTTTCAGCGAGCTGAATGACCCCATCGACCAAAGGAAGCGTTTCGAGGCGCAGATGGCAGCGAAAGCGAAGGGAGACGAAGAAGCCCAGCCTTATGACGAGGACTTCTGCACGGCGCTGGAATACGGCATGCCCCCGACGGGCGGCCTCGGCATCGGCATCGACAGAATGGTGATGTTCCTCACGGATTCCCGCTCCATTCGCGACGTGCTCTTATTCCCGACGATGAAGCCGGAAAAGAAATAAAAAACAAGTGATCTTACAAAGAAGAAGTCGGCAAAGCGCCGACTTCTTTTCCTTTTCTTTGATGGGGATTTATTTTTACGTCCTCCCGTAAAGATCCCCGTGATTATCTCCGCCGAAAAGCCACGATCCGTGATTCGAGCTGATCTCGCCGTGATTAACGCAACTGTCGAAATCGCAATCCTTTTGCCCGCCGACGATGCCGCCTGCCGAGGCAAAGAATCCGCCCGCAAGCACGTCGGCGCGATTTGTGCAACGATAGAAAGCGCAGCCCTCCGCCATCCCCACAAGCCCGCCGGAGCGTATGCATCCGTAGTTTGCGGATCCATTATGGTCTTGACGGATCGTTCCGCTCGTCTCGCAACAGTCGAATCGGCAGTTTTTCGCCCAGCCGGTCAACCCGCCCGCGACAGACGAAGAGCTATTCGCCGGCTGCGCACCTTGGATGGTCGCCTCGATTTTCAAGTATCTGAACGTCGCCCCTTCCGAAATGCCGAAGAGCCCCCATCCGTAATCCTTATCGGCGTCCGTATCCGAAATGTTGATCGTATATGAGATCGTATGCCCGTCTCCGATCAAAAGCCCGCTGAACGGCTCTGCCAAGCCGGGGATGCGGCTTCTGTCGCCGTGAGGCTGACTGTACGCGCCAAGCGGCGTCCACTCGCCCAGCTCCAAGTCATTCCCCAAAACATAGCATTTATCTGCGCCCCATATAAAAATATTTTCCAGATCTTCTTTCGTCGAGATCACGTACGGGCGCTCTTCCGTGCCGAATTCACCCGCAGAGTTCGTCGCGTCTTCCCCCTCCTTGCTCGGCGTATAGGCAAAGGGTCTCGAGAGCGCGCTCGGCGCTTTCTCCTTGTCTTCGGGGATCGCCCTGACATTCAGGACACATTCCTCTTCCTCTGTGAGAGACAACTCGGAAAGATCGTAATAACACGCTTCGGTCGTCGCCATCATTTTCCCATCCGCAAAGATCTTGTATGCGGACGCGCCGTCGACGCGATCCCAGAGCAAGATCTCGGCTTGTACGCGCAGATTGTCCGGCGCAGACAAGCGATCATCCTCTCCGGCACACGCCGCAAAAGCGAAGACAGAAAACATAATCACCATCAGAAAAATTATGGCTCGTTTCATCTTCCCCCTTTATAGCTCTTTCCGTCCGAAAAGATTCCAAAAAATGTTATTGCACATCGTTGCAAGGGAGTCCGCGGCGTGCGCCTTTTTGCGTTCCGCAAGTTTTCTTTGATAAAAAGCAGTCACCTTGCTCCGAAGCGCTTCCTTGCTTTCCGCCTCGGAAAAGATCTCAAGAAAGACCTCTTTTGCGAGCGCATAGCCTTCGTCAAACCATTTCGCCACGCGCTTCCGATCGAATTTATAATGGTCGATCACCTTGCAAAGTCCCAGATTCACCACGTAATCGAAGACGATCTTTCCGTCCGCAAAACATTCCTCCGGCGGCGTGTATTTGGGATCGGAATGAAGGATCAGGATCATGTCGAGATCTTTTTCATAGAAAAGAGGATAGACGGGGATATTATCGAAAAGCCCGCCGTCAAGACGGCGCTTCTCCTCGGAGCGAAGCTTAGGCACGAGAAATGGAAAGGACGCCGCTTGGTAAAAGAGATCGCGCCAGCTTTCCTTATACGCCCCTTCGATCTTCCAGTACTCGACGAGAGGCTTCTTCGGCTCACTCGTGGTGACATAAAAAGGAGCGTCCAAAACGTCCGTCTCTTTCATCACGTCGTCGATATATTTCGGGAGCAGACTGTCCTTGCGAAGCGCGCGAAACATCGAAAAAAGCCCGCCCGTCGGAAGATTCTTCCAACAGTCCTCGAGCACGTCGATCTTGTCCGTGGCGTAAGCATAGGCATTCAAAACGCCGACAGAGGACGCCGAGATCACCTTGACGCTGCCTTTCGGCAGGATCCCGGAAAGCGCCTTCAGCGCGCCCGCGTGATAAGAGCCGACCGCGTTTCCGCCGGATACGACCAATCCGATCTTGAGGTCTTCTGTCATTTTATGATGGTGCGGAACTTATCCTTCAGGCAGAAAAGCATATAGATGGAGTAATTCGCGAAAACGCAAGCGACGATGGCGAAGGACGTGATGATGAGCACGCGGCTCACCTCATTCGTCGCGATGACGGAGGTCTCCATCAAGATGAGCAACGTCGCCCCCATCAGCGCCAGCAATACTTCGCTGAGGAAGAGGGACACCCGCTTGGTATTCGGCAGGAAAAAGACGACGCAAACCACGAGGTTGATCGCGATGAGGAAGGCGGGGAGATAATAACCATACATCCACCACTCTTTGAAAAAGAGAAATTGTAAGGCGCTCGCGCCCGCAAAATGCAGCAAGGCGAGCCGGCGGATACCGGAGGCTACGGACGTATATCCCAGCATCATCGAAAAGACGAAATAAAGCGTAAAGATCCCGACGATGGGAAAGGCAGACCAAAGCTTGCCGATCCCCATCGAAAGATTTACGATCAGGGAAACGATGGCGACATTCACCGCAAAGATCAAGCAAAGCTGCATGATATTGCAGTCCAGCTTACCGATCTTATAGGTCTTCGTTGTCAAACTTTTGAGTTTTTTGCAGCCGACATACACCTCTTTCCCGCAAAGGGGGCAGGTGTCTGTCACGCCGTTAAAGATCATTCCGCAATGAGGACACTTCATCTTTTCTTCGCGCCGAAGCGAGCCGCATTTCGCCGCTTCGGGCTTCCTCCGTCGTGTTATTTTGGCATTATTCGACGAAAAACGCCATACATAAAGTGTAGCATCATTATGCACTCTTTGTCAATACGCAAAGACAGACGCGGCGAGGACTATCGCACAAAAGGCGTCTTGATGACCGTCTCGCTTTCGGGCAAGCCGTATTTCTCTTTCCCCAACGCGACAGATCTCATCAGGAAGACCATGTTCCGCGCGACGAAGCGGGCGTTTTGCAGCCCTTCTTCATCCTCTCGGATCTCCCCGGGGGCTCTCCCGAATCCGTTATTCCAATACCTGCCGCTGACGACGGGCATTTGATTGATGGTGAAATACTTATTCAGCACGTCGAAAGACGCCACGGTGCCCGCTCTTCTCGCCACGGCAAAGGCGGCGCCGACCTTCATCCGAAGGTCACAATTCGCGCTCATAAAGAGCCTGTCCAAGAGGCTGATGAGGCTCCCATTCGGCGAGGCGTAATACACGGGCGAAGCGATGAGCATTCCGTCCGCGCTCGCGAGCTCTTTCGCAAGGCGCGGGACGTCGCCCCCGAGGACGCACTCCCCTTTCTTCAGACAGCCGCCGCAAGCGATGCAACCGCGGATCTCCTTCGTGCCGACGTCATAGCGGATGACCTCCACGCCCGCCTCCTCGAAGACGCGAATGGCTTCCTTGATGAGCAAAGCGGAGTTTCCTTCTTTACGCGGGCTTCCATTGATGATGAGCACTTTCATTTTCTTCTCCTTCGGCGGTATCCCGCCTTCTCCTTTCTTCGGAAATATCCGACATTATCGCCTTTATCTTTCTCCCCTTCGGATCACATCCAATTTCCCGCGCGAGCGCCGAATTCCGTCAGGATCTCCATCCATTCTTCCACGGTGTAGGGGCTCTCCACGTAAGCGGGCGCAACGGGACGGAGGAAAGGATCGCCAGCGACGCGCTCGAAACGATAATTCGTGAAGGTAGCGGAATAAGTCTCGCTCGTCGTCAAGCCGTTCTCGTCTTCCGAATTGAAAGTGGCGGAGACTTTCACGAGGTTTTCGGCGTCATACCAGAAATGATATTGATCGCCGTTATAGTCGAAGGAATAATGATAGACCTCCGTGTCGCCGAGGGTCTCCTTCTCCGCCTTGGTGATGAAAGCGGCGACGGTGACGAGCATGATATTCTTCGTCACGACGTAAAGCAGGTTGCTGTCGTCGGTGTAGGGAACGTCCTCCGTTTTGACGTACGTGCCGGTGCGGACATTCAAGAGTGTGGTCGTCTCGCAGAACTCGTATTTGCAGTTATCCGCGAAGAGCTTCCTGTACGTCACGCCCTTCAAGGCGGGATCGGAGAAGGTGTAGGCATATTCGTCACCCTTCTTGTAACACGAGAGGTCGATCCCGCTCGTCACCCCGCTCTTTGTGATATCAAGGTGCATATCGAAAGAGACCTCTGTGGCGGCTTTCAGTTTCTTTTGGAAGCCGAGCTCCGCGCCTTTGACCTTGCGCACGAGGTCGCATCCGCCGAGGATGGCGGAGCACGCCAGCGCCAATATCAGAATGCAAATGATGATCTTACCTGTCTTTTTCATTTCCGTCTCCTTTGCCTTTTGGCAAACTTTATCTTTTTTGCGCCATAAGGCGCTCCGAGATCCATTATACCCTTTCTTCTCTTTTCTTTCAACCCTTTCGGGTGATCTCGGCAGCTTTTCGCCGAAATCCGTTCGCCCTTCTTGAAATCCCCGCAAAAAGAGTGTATAGTATAGATAACCGACATTGCGCGCGGCTTTTCGTCTCTTGGCGAAAGGGGCTGCGGGCTTCTTACGAGGTGCATTATGAAAAAGATCCTTTCGATTTTATTATTGTCTTTCCTCGCCGTCTGTCTTCTCGCGGTCGGCGGCTGCAAGAAAAAGGAGGCGACTATGGAAAATGACGCCATCACGATCCACGGTCGGGTGGGCGACAAGACGACGGTGAATCCCGTCTTTGACTGGACGAACGAAAAGGGGGACGCCTCCTTCTCCTTCCTCATCAAGGACGGAGAAGACAAGGTGATCCTCGAAGAGGAGACGCAGAGCACGCATTTCGAACTCACGAAATGCCTCGACTACGGCACGAAATACACCGCCGTCATCCGCGGCGTCACGAGCGGGAAAGAGATGTCCGCCGCCTTCAAGACCCTCGATGGCACGGGCACGCCCCGCCTCACGGCGTCGAGCCTCTCGCTCTGCGAGCCTTATAAGTCCCATATGGTGATCCAAAGAGGGCGCGAGATCACCCTCAAAGGAACGGCGCGGGAGCATACGCTCATCACGCTGGACTTCCTCGGCGCTCTGCGCTACGCCGTCTCGGACGAAACGGGCGCTTTCTCCTTCACCCTGCCCGCGATGGAGGCGAATGCCACCCCGTCCGACATGGAATTCCGCCTCTTGAAAGAAAAGAAACTCGTGCTCCGCGACGTGCTCGTCGGCGACGTTTATTTGGTCAGCGGTCAGTCCAATATCCAGCGCACCGTCTTGCAGTCCGACTGCCGAGAGGAGGATATCGCGACAGCAGCGGCACATGATGTTCGTTATTTCAAAATGGACCTCGAGAATACTTCCTCCACGCCGCTGGACGCGATCAAGGGCGGCGAATGGTTCAAGATGTCGGACGGAGACGAGACGTATAAGTCATTCTCCGCCATCTCCTTTATGCTCGGCTCGATGCTCGGGGAGGCGCTCGCGGAGAGCAAGGTGCCCGTCGGCATCGTCTGCGCCACCAAGGGCAATACGAATATCGCCTCTTGGATCGGAAAGGACTATTACGACGGCTCCATCTCCTACAAAAACGTCCATTACAATGCGAAGATCCATCCCCTGCGCAACGCCGAGTTCTGCGGCGTAGTCTGGTATCAAGGCTGCAATAATTCCGCGGGCGGCATCGCTTATAAAGACTTGCTGAACGCCCTCAAAGCGAATTGGCGCGCGCTCTTCCGCAAGGCGGATCTCCCCTTCTATGTCGTCCAGCTTCCCGTCTTCGACGGCGACAGCGGCAATAATTACGATTTCTCTTACGTGCGCGAATCGCAATACCTCTCTTGCGAAGAGGACGCGAATGCTTATCTCATCGCCACCTGCGACGACGGCGACCCGAATGACATCCATCCCGTCCATAAGCGTTATATCGCCGAGAGGCTCTCGAAATCCATCCTCTCCACCCATTACGGCGCAGCGTATCTCCCCCAAAGCCCCACCTATCTCTCACATACGACGGAGGGCGCCCGCGCGATCATCTCCGTAAAGAACGGCGAAGGGCTCACCTCAAACGGAGAAGAGATCCGCGGCTTCCTTCTCGCGGGCGCGGACGGCAAATATTACGCGGCATCGGCGGTCATCGAAGACGGCAAGATCGTCGTCACCTCCGAAAAAGTCCCTTCACCCGTCTATATCAAATACGGATTCTCGAAGAGCCCCTTCCTGAATCTCTATAATAAAGACGGCTTCCTGATGAGCCCCTTCCGCACGGATAAATACAATCGCAATATCGACCTCTTGGATTATTCCGAAGACGCGAATTATCGTCTGCATCCCGACGGCTCTTCGATGGAGCATACGGTCGTCACCGAAAACGGCGAAACGGGTCTCCGCATCACCAAGGCAGACGACGGCAAAGACTTCGGCTCCCTGATCTTGGACAAATACGCCGCCATCGGATATCAAGAATGGGGCGTCCGCTTCAGCCTCATCGGCACGAATTCCGGCGCGAAAGTCCTCTTCCGCATCGTGGAGGGCGCGGGCGAGATCTGGGCGTATGAGATCACGGACGACTTCACGGGCAAACGGGACTTTACGGTCTCCACCCTTGACCTCGCCTGTGTCTATAACCGCCAAGACGGGATCATCGACTATCAAAAGATCATGGACGTGGAAGTGACCATTCGCGCGGAGCATTCCGCCACCGTCACGGTGCTCGGCTTTGCGTTCGTGGAGGTCCAAAGGACGGCGCCCACCGCTTTCACGATCACCGAGGCGAGAAACGACGGTCATGAATGCCTTGTCAAGTACGGACAAGCAGCTTTCGCCGAGTCTTATCGCGTCATCGTCTCCGCGGACGGAACGGCATTCTCCTCCCCCGTCTTCGAGAAGACCACGGACCTTATGCAAGTCTCCTTCGACGCCTCGCTCTGCGCGGCGGGCACGACCTATTATGCGAAAGTCATCGCCCTGAATGAGCTCGGCGAGACCGTCGCCTCGAATAGCGGCATTCGGCTGGACGGCGTGGAGAGCCGCACCATCCAATCTTTCGCATTCGCAAGCGACGCCGACCTGCAAGACTTCGTCCGAAAGAATATGGTGGTGCACACGGATCTCAAGCTCTCCAAGGACGAAAGAGGCATGAAGATCAATGTGTCCAAGAAGGGCGACTGGCTGTATTGCATCGTGAACCTCGAGCAAGGGATCACCGCAGGCTACGACGCGCTGAAATTCTATATGGATCTCAATGAATATAAGGGCAGCGGCGTCATCGTCCAGCTGCAATGCGGCGAGAAGAATTTCAGCTACGATCTGAACCGCATCTCCAAGAAAGAAGGATATTTCGAGATCCCTCTCTCCTCCTTCACGGCGAGCGGCGCCGCCTATGACGGCAGAAACGTGACCCGCATCGCCTTTAACTTCACGGACTACGTCGGCGGGGAGAATGACAATGTCACCCTCGGAGATCTCGAACTCGTGAAACAATAAAGCAATCTCCTTTTCTCAAAATTCGCTCTTGCGAAACAAAAAAAACGGCTTGCGCTTTCGGCGCAAGTCGTTTTTTTTGCATTTTTGCTCAAAGGCTACGCAATGCGATGATTGGTTCAAGACTTCCCATTCAGAGCTTTGCCTCGATGGCGGCGGCGACTTGCTTTCCGCAACGCTCGGCGCCGAGCTTGGTCAGGTGGATATAGTCCTCGCAGATATTGCCCTCAATGTCTTCCGCCACCAAGGAATGGAGATCGTTTATTTCGATGCCCATTGTCTTGAGCTCCGGCACCACAAGCGCATTGAAGCGGCGGATATCCTCGTTTTCATTATGCGGATGCTCGGGCTTGACAGGCGTCGTCGTGGCAAAGATCACGTTGGGCGTGATCTTCAGCAACATCGCGGCGATGCGAAGGACGTTCTGCTTGTACTCCTCATCGGAAGAAAAGGGCTTGCCGTCGCCGACGATCTTCGCCACGTCCCAAAGACCGCAATTAAAATGGATGACGGCGCAGTCTTTAAGGTCTGCTTGGAGATCGAAGATCATGCGCATCAAATTCTTGGAAAACTTGCAGTTTGTTTTGGGCTGAAAAACCGTGGCTTTGCCCTTCAAGAGAGAGGGCACGACCTTACCGTATCCGAAAAGCCGAATGGAATCTCCGAGCAACGCTACTTTCTTTTTCATGGTTTCTCCTTTGGCATCGGCGCCCGTCACGAAGGCGCGCAGTCCCTTGACCGTTTGCGAAAGATCCGCTTTTCGACCACTTCCGGATCAATAGAATTCCTTCAGGATAAAAAGCAAGGTAAAGCAGGATGACCAGTTAAAATCCACGATGGAATGCCATTGCTTACGCCAGTCGGGCACGCGGGGCTGCTTGCCTTTGCGCTCGCAGCGATAAGGGATGGTCTGATCCAGCGGATCGTAAAATTCGAAGATTGTGCCCGTCTTCTTATACCATTTTTTGACGGTCTCGAGGGTCTTCACTCGGAGCTCTTCCGCGATCGCGTCATAGCCGTAATCTTGAAGCCCCTTGATGATGAAATAATTCAGGTTCAGCCATACGCCGCCGCGCCACATATCCGTGGAGAATGCGGGATGATCTTGCGAGATGGAAGCGAGCGGGACGGGCGTCCAAAGCTTGGTTTTATCGGTCAGCAGTTTGACCATTCTCTTCGCCTGTTCCGCCGAAGGAATGCCGCAGAAAAGCGGGAAGAAACTGAGGGGAGAGAGCACGCGGGTCAATTCGCCCGAGAACAATTTGTCATAATACGTCCCCGTCTCTTCGTCCCAGAGTTCGGCATTGATCCTGTCTTTGATCCTGTCCGCCGTAAGTTGCCATTTCTTCGCGCGTTCCGCGTCTCCGAGCTCCGCAAAGATCAGAGAAAGATAATGCGCGTCGTGCACGGCGAAGGCGGAGAAATCGATGGCGTCCATTTCGTAATCGAAATCGAAGCGCGGGCTATTGTCCAGCCCCGATTCGCCGCATTTGCAGTTCGGCTGATCCGGCTCGGTCAGCCATTCGAGGAGCCCATTCCCGTTTGCGTCGCGATGCTCCATATCCCAGGTCAAATATTTTTCGAGGACGTCCGTATATTGCGCGAGGAAAGCGCGGTCCCCCGTCTTCTTATAGACGATCCAGACGCCCCAGGCAAGGACTTGCGGCTGCGTCACGTCCGAGCATTGAAAGGGCGACATCATATGTGGCATAAAGCCGTCCGGATGCGCCTGCTCGAGCACGGCGCGCAAAGCGTCCTTCGCCATTTCGGGATTATAATTCACCATTGCGAGCGCGTGGAACACGCTGTCCCAAAGCCACATATGGCGATGCGGCACGCGGTTTGGCGTCGTCCAGCGGCAAGGGATGGTCCCTTGGGGAGAATGCACGTTGACTTTATTCACGGAGAGCGCCTTGTAATAAAGCTGCTCGTATTTGCGATCTTTACACTTGGGAAGCCCCTCGAAATAAGCGTAACGCGCGGCTTTGAGCGCGTCGAGATCCGCCGTTCTCAGCGTTTCATTCACCCCTGCGCGCGCGCCCTCGATGGAGAAGGCGTGATAAATGGCGATCTTATAGCCCCGATCCGTTTTCTCCCAGGCGACGCCGATGCGGTCATAGGTCGTGCAATAAACGTCGACGTCCCAAGACTTCAGCTTTTTCAGCCCTTTTTCTCCCTTGAAGGAGGGAAGCTCCGGCACGTAGCCGACCAATGCGTCTTCGCCGGCGAAGGTCAGGAAAAATTCGCCCTTCTCCGTCTCCGCGTCTATCATATCGCCCGTGATGGCGCGAAAGCGGACTCTGCCCGAAAGGGGGAAGCTGACCTTGACCCATTCCTTGAGCTCAAAGCGGAGCTCGCCCTTCTTCCAGCGCAGCGTGGCGACGAAATCGTCGTAATAACGCGTCAAGCCGTCCAAGCCCGAAAAAGCAAATAATTGTCCGTATCCCCAAACGTTGTTCAGTTTCATCCCAAGCTCCCTTCGCGCGCCATTTCGGCAAGCGACTAAAACGTAGTTTTATTTCGGAAATTTCTTAGACAGTATACTATAAAAACCTCGGAGGAGCAAGCGATTTCATCGCAGTTCTTTTGCCAAGGAGGCGACATCTCATAGAGATGCTTCTCATTGACAGATTCCGCGAACTTATGCGGACGGAAGGGCTGAATCAAAGCAGACTCGGAGAAAAGATCGGCGTCAGGCAAAATACAATCAGCGCTTGGCTTCTCGGGGGAAAAGAGCCCTACATTCGCTCCCTTTGGCTTCTTGCGGACTACTTTGACGTCGATATTGATTGTTTGGTGGGAAGAAAAAGCTTTTAATCACGCAGTTTGATCGGTTTCAAATCTTTTAAGTAGACCGAGAAACAATCCCAATATTCGTTTCCGTTCTCATCGATTCCGTGAAAATCCACTTCGGCAGCCAGATCCCCGTAAAATTCCACGATATTTCCTCTGGCGCCTTTATGCATCCCGAAATATCTTTCGTCTTCCACGATCAACTCTACCGGATCGAACATTTTGAATCCTTTCTTTTTCATCTTCTTCTTTCTATATTTTCAAAAATATGCCGGTAACGGCTATTGGATGGCTTTCATCTTGGACAAATCGCCGCTTGTCAATGCGTCGAGGTTCGCGAAGATCTTTTCGGCGGGCCAGTCCCACCATTTGAGATCAAGCAGAAAGGCGATGGTCTCGTCGTCGAAACGCTTGCGAATGAGCTTGATCGGGTTGCCACCGACCACGGCATAGGGAGGCACGTCTTTTGATACAACGGAATTTGCGCCGATAATCGCTCCGTCACCGACGTGCACGCCGGGGAGAATGGTCACGTTTTGTCCGATCCAAACGTCGTTTCCGATCACGGTATCTCCCTTTAAGGGCAATTCCTCATTCTTTGGCGCGGACTTTTCCCACCCATGCCCCATAATAAAGAAGGGATAGGTCGTCACGGAGTCCATTCGATGGTTTGCGCCGTTCATGATGAACTCGACGCCCTTCGCTATCGCACAGAATTTGCCAATGATAAGTTTGTCACCGATAAAGTCATAATGGTGCGTCACGTGACTCTCAAAATCTGCAGCGCCATCCTTGTCGTCGTAATAGGTGTAGTCTCCCACGATGATGTTGGGATTTTTCACGACGTTTTTAATGTAGCACAAGCTCGGAATGTTCGGATTGGGAAAAATAACCTTTGGATTGGGTCCCATATTGTCACCGCCTTTTTTCTTATTATACTACGATCAACTTGTCTTTTCAATCCGCAAATACTTATCACGCGGATGCGTGTATATCATCAATGCAAAGCATTGCATATCATCAAACTGAAGCATTTTTATGCACGGCTGTGGGAGATGATATACAAGGGGCAAGCCCTTGATGATATACCAAACCTTGCTTCGCTTCGGTTTGGATACAAAATAACTCGGACAAAAAGCCGAGATTTTTTGGTGACCCCTTCCGATTCCCCGTCTGTTCCGCCTACCCGCTGAAAAGGCATTATAGCCTTTTCACTTTGCTTTGCAAAGCGCTCGTTCCTCGCGGCTCCCTATTCGAATCCCTTTCAAACAGACATAAATAAAAACGGCTTGTGCTTATCACACAAACCGTCTTCGCTCTTGGTGACCCAAACGTTAATAAAACGAACACCTTTGCTTTTATCAAAGGTTGCTTCGCATTTGTGCTGACGTTACGAAAAGAGGCAGAGAAGTAAAAAATCTCTGCCTCGTCGCTTTTATACAAATAAACTTCGCAAATGTTTTTATTATCCCGTAAAGTTTTATTCCTCGCCCTCGATTACTTTTAAGTCTTCTACTCTAACCGCAACGTCAATCTCGTGCATCAGCATAAAACCATATTTATTTTTATACCAATCTCCGTCAAAGAAGACTAAGACATATCCGTTTCGCTCTTCACCCATCATGATCGTTCCCCTTGCGCCGGCTTTTATGCCCTCTTTCAAATATTGAGCTCTATCCTTTATAAGTTCTACTCTATCAAGATCTTTCATTTTTCATCTCCATATGGCGTAATGAGTCTATTCTCCCATCCGGATAACTCATCCACCCCGCAACAAACGTTATTTCTTCTCCGGTATCTCTTCGTACTAAGTGTATCACAATGTTGAGCCTTTGTCCAAAATCATTTCTTTTTCCGAGGATGTACTCCCCGCATTGAAATGCGATTTGTGCTTGTCTTTCGATTTCCTCTTTCAAATATTCGGAATCGAGGATAGAAAAACCCCAAGCTTCAAACATCATTTTTTTACCTTTATTCTTTTCATCGTCAAAAATATATTTTGTATATTTTTCTATCACGCTTTTTGCTTGAACGTCAATGATCCCGACGTCTTCATAATGGCAATGGCAATGTTCGTGCAAAGGATTTTCGGGGCTATTTCCTTTTACAAAGCAGCACCCGTTCATATTCAGGCAATCCGCGCAATGCCTTTTGTCCAAAAGCGCATTGTCCGCATTTCTCCTTTTCTCTGCCGCAGTTTCCGCCGTCGGCGATCCCGGGTGAACCCATTTTACCCACCGGCAATTCATCATTTTTCTCGCATAATCGTTTGCTTGTGATAACTCCATAGCGTCCTCCTCCTCAAAACATAAAAGATCGAAGAAACGCTTATTTCTTCAACCTTTCGATTTCATTATGCCACGCCCGCTTACGGAATAACAAAATTCGTGCCAACCGGTTTTCGGTTGCAAATGGTCTTATACTGAAACGGGAAGCTCAAAACAATAAAAGTATACGCTACGACAACACGGACAAAACGGTAAAAAATTCGGATATTTCGGATTATTTTTAGCAAAAACCGTATTGCAAAAGTTTGTTAGTTTTTTTTCAAAAAGTCAGAGGAGAACGGAGTGATGGGAAGGAAAAATGCGGAAGTTTAGGGATTTTTATAGAAAAAGACTCAACTGAATGGTTCAGTTGAGTCCCAAGTGGTGACCGTCTCACAGGTCTAATAGCGCCGTCATTTAATATTACGTTGCTATATTACTTCCGAAAAAGCAACTACATAATTTCGTTATTTCAAGTAGGTCGTGATTCTTTTAAATTGCCGTCCTCCTTGCCTTGGTTTTCATTAAGCGGTATGGAAAATATAAAAAGTATATTTACAATAAAAAAAATATCGTGTATAATATAATTCGGGCAGAAACCACACGTTTCACACGGAGGAAGCATATGAAAACTAAAGAACGCACAAAGCAAGCGATGTGCCCTTGCGAGGGGGATTGCCCCTTGGGGATTGCCCTTTCCATAGTGGGCGGCAAGTGGAAGATACGCCTGATTTGCACCCTTTACGTGGACGGCACCGCGCGATACAACGATCTCTTGAAAAAGACGAAAGGCATCACCAACGCCGCGCTTTCTTCCGCCCTTAAACAACTGGAGGGGGCGGGTATCGTCCTGCGGAAGCAGTACAAGGAGATCCCGCCGCGCGTGGAATACTCCCTGACGGATAAGGGGAGGGAACTTTGGCCCATCTTGCATCGCTTGGCGCATTGGGCGCTTGGCGAGGAGTACGATGGCGACGATCGATAAAGGAGGGGTAGCCGTGAGCAAAAATTTTGACGTACAGGAATATATGGCAAAGGGGGTGGAGGAAATCGTCAAAGAGGCGATCCGCGCCACCTTCCGCGACCCGCGCGAGAGCGCTTTTATGGCAAAATTTGCCTTGGCAAGCAGGAAGGCAACGCGTCTTCGTCGCAAGAAGAAAAAGGAAGGGCTCGACGTGCCGCCCTTTTTGATAGCAAGCATAACGTCTTCTTGCAACCTGCATTGCGCGGGGTGTTACTCGCGTTCAAACCACGCCACGGTTGATTGCAAGCCTGTGGCACAACTTACCGACGAGGAATGGCTCAAAATCTTCAAGGAAGCGCAGTCTCTCGGCGTCAGTTTCATCCTTTTGGCAGGCGGCGAACCCATGCTCCGCAGAGGAGTGATGGTAGCGGCGGGGTCATTGCAAAGCATTCTGTTCCCCATCTTTACAAACGGGACCTTTATGGATGAAAAGGACTTTGACCTTTTTGACCGCTGTCGCAACCTTGTGCCCGTGATGAGCATCGAGGGGGGCAAGGCGGAGACCGACGCGCGGCGCGGCGCGGGGGTGTACGAAAAGCTTGTGGACAATATGGATAAGTTGCATTCCCGCGGGCTGATTTACGGCGTTTCGGTCACGGTGACCAAGGAGAACCTCAAGCAGTCTGTATCGGACGAGTTTTTGAATTCGCTTGAAAAGAGCGGGTGCAAGGCTGTTTTTTACATCGAATTCGTGCCCGTGACGGAGGAGGGCAAAAAGTTGGCGCCGGACGACGCCGACAGGGCGTTTATGCAAAAGGAACTTGATCGCTTGCGCAAAACAAAGCAGGAGATGATGTTTATCTCCTTCCCCGGGGATGAAAAAAGTTCGGGCGGGTGCCTTGCCGCAGGACGTGGGTTTTTCCACATCAATTCGCACGGCGGCGCCGAGCCGTGCCCCTTTTCGGCTTACTCCGACATAAACGTAAAGGACACTTCCCTCGAAGCGGCGATTAACTCCGGGCTGTTTGCGGCGTTACGCGACGGACGTCTTTTGGAGGAGGATCACGCAGGTGGGTGCGTCCTGTTTGAAAAAAAAGCGCAGGTGGAGGAAATAATGCGCCGTATAGCGGAGGAGAAAGCCTCCGACCCGCGAGGCGGCAATCGCGCGGAGGGGTAACCCTTTGCAAAAATTTTAAGGAGTTATTTCTATGAAAAAATCGGATATCATTCGCAAAAGACGCAGCGTCAGAACCTTTGACGGCAAGGCGCTTCCCTTGGCGCAAGCGGACAGGATTTTGGAGTTTGCCGAGAGTGCGGCAAACCCGTACGGCATCCCCATCGAATGGAAGCTTCTCGACGCGGAAAGGGATGGATTGCGTTCCCCCGTGATTGTGGGGACAAACCTGTGGATTGCAGGGAAGGCAAAACGCGTCCGGCACGCGGCGGAAGCCTTTGGGTATTCCTTTGAAAAGGCGGTGCTTTTTGCCGAGGAAATGGGAGTGGGCACCACCTGGATAGCAGGCACGATGAACCGCTCCGCATTTGAAAACGCGATGGCGGTCGCCGCGGACGAGGTTTTGCCATGCGTAAGCCCGCTTGGCTACCCCGCAAAAAAGATGTCCTTCCGTGAATTGATGATGCGTAAGGGCATCAAAGCTAACACCCGCAAGGAGTTTAAGGAAATCTGCTTTGACGGCGATTTCAACACTCCCCTCTCGCCGAAAAAGGCGGGTAAGCTACGCTTGCCCTTGGAAATGGTGCGCCTTGCGCCCTCTGCGGTGAACAGACAGCCGTGGCGCATCGTCGTACAAGGGGACAGGGTCCATTTTTATCAAAAGAGCGACAAAAGGTTTGTCGCTGCGGACGGCTGGGACATCCAGCGGATCGATATGGGCATAGCTCTCTGCCATTTTGCGCTTGGAGCGGAGGAAGAAGGCTTGTCCGTGATTTTCCTGCAAGAAGATCCCGCTCTTGCCGTCCCGGAAGACGTTTTTTACGTTGCGTCTTACGCTTTGTCGTAAAACAGATGTCAAAAAGGAGGAAATCGTATGGAAATCAAAGTCAGATATTTTTCAAAGTTCGGCAGGACCGAAAGGATAGCGCGCGCAATAGCGGAAGGGGCGGGCGTGACCGCCGTTTCCCTTTTGGATGAAAAAGCGCCGCAGGGCAGTTGCGACGTCCTGTTTTTGGGCGGCGCGCCCTATGCTAACGTGATGGCGCCCGAACTGAGAGCCTATGCGGAAGCCTTGACCAAGGAGTCAATCGGGAAGGTTGTACTTTTTACCACGGCGTGTTGGTCGCATCGGACGGTTAAAGGTCTGAAAAAAATCTTCCAAGGGAAGGGTATCCCCGTAGATGACGAGTATTTTTACGCGCAGATGCTCCGCGTAAAGGATAAGGAGCCTGACGCACGCGCTTTTGCGGAGAAAACAGTTAGAAATCTTTCGCCCGAGCAAGAATAAAGAATTTCAAACACCAAAATTCCGAGTGAATACAAAACGGATTTTGACTCGCTTTATGGGCGCGTCAAAATCCCGAATGGTGACCCCTACGGGATTCCCCGCCTGTGCGGGCCTACCCGCCGAAAAGGCATCATAGCCTTTTCGCTTTGCAGGGCAAAGCGCTCGTTCCTCGCGGCTCCCTATTCGAATCCCTTTCAAGCGAACATGAAGAAAAACGGTCTGTGCTTATCACACAAACCGTCTTCGCCTCTGGTGACCCCTACGGGATTCGAACCCATGTAACCGCCGTGAAAGGGCGATGTCTTAACCGCTTGACCAAGGGGCCATTATATGGTAGCGGCGGTCAGATTCGAACCAACGACCTGCCGGGTATGAACCGGCCGCTCTAACCAACTAAGCTACGCCGCCACAAAATGGTTGCGGGGGCAGGATTTGAACCATACGACCTTCGGGTTATGAGCCCGACGAGCTACCAAGCTGCTCCACCCCGCGACGAAATGCTTATTTATTCTATCAAGCGGGCGTTCGTTTGTCAATGTTTTTTTTGCGTTTTATAAGAAAAGTCTGCTTTTCCGCTTCCTCAGCGAGAGTCGCCGCGCTCCCCTGCCCCGAAAGATGGATTTTCGTCCCTCACAAAACGCCCAGCTCTTTCAGCCTTTTCGTCGCAGATTCCGCGCTCTCGAATAATATGCCGATCCCGCCCGTTGCCTCCCATTGACGAATGTTCGCCGCAAAATCATCGATCAAGACACATTTCGAATGAAGGCAGAAGTTCGGCTTCTCTTCCTTATACACGATATTGACGATGACGTCCTTTCCGAGATACTTATATGCCCAGTCCCGCTTGTCCTCTCCGGCGGTAAGGACGCCGCGCTTGGGCTTCGGAATCCCGGTGAGTATCTGACAATTTCTCCCGAGTTTTCCGTATGTTTTCAAGAAAAGCTCCACCGAGCCGCGGATGGGCTCAAGCTTATAATAAAAGCGATCCAAAGCGCGGATGCGCCCCCACATCGTCTCTTCCTCTTCGGCGGAAACCGAGTCTTGGACTTGAGAAGGAAGGTGACAAAGCTCCACGACGCCCCTGTCGAAATCGGCAAGCACCCCGTCCATATCAAAATAAACGACCCAACCGTCCATAGAATTCGCCATGCGCGCCTCCTCTTGCGTAACCTGATAATATTATTATAACATACAACCGCTTTTTCCGCAAAAAGAAATGCCCCCAAATCACGCCTTGCAAGGCGAAGAAACGCCACGCGCTACGTATCGATATCGTTTTTGCGCGCTCAGTGCTTTTCGCATTGCCTCGATCAGCCGCTAAAATCGACAGAGGTCGACTGTCGATTTCTTGACGCTCTCGTTCAACCCCTGCCGTTTTACATAGAAAAAGACTCGCCTTACGGCGAGCCTGATGAATGGTTGCGGGGGCAGGATTTGAACCATACGACCTTCGGGTTATGGGCCCGACGAGCTACCAAGCTGCTCCACCCCGCGATATCAATATTATTATACGCAGGCGCGCGTAAGAGTGTCAAGCAATGCGTCCGAAAAGTTTCGCCGATTTTGGAGAAAGGCATCGACATATGAAGAAACACACGATAAAACGCAAAAAACAAAAGAGCCCTCTCCCACAATCCCTCTTTGCAAAAGCTCATAGCAGGGCAAAAGGGACGGCGCCTATTGTATTTGTCTAAAAGTTAAACAAGTGGAACTTTTTCACAAATTGTGGACAGATCGGTGCATAACCGCCCTGAAAACGTCTTAAATTTGTCATTTTGCGCATAGTTTAGCTCAAAACGGCAAAAGCAACCTCTGTTACCCACATCCAAACACGTGGCGCTTGCCGGGATGAGGGCGCAAAACAAAAGACAAGCAAAGATCATGGGCGTGTTCCACGTGGAACAAGGAGCAATCAAAGAAAAAAAACGGCGCATGCCGCACGTTCCACGTGGAACAGTGCGAGTTACCTGCCGCCTGCGGCAAACGCACAAAACCTCGGAGGAGGCGGACGGATGAGCACGAAAGGTTTGCAAACCGCCTCGAACAAAAAAAAAGAGGGGGGGCGACAACGCGCACCCCCCTCTCGCTTTTGTCAAACCTGCAGACGTTCCACGTGGAACATCAATACGCTTCAGCCAATATTTTTAAGAACTCTTCTTGTCCGATCGGGCGCATATCCGTCAGCGCGGCGCGCTTGCTCTGCGCGGTGTCCGCCACACTCCCGAAGATCTCGCGCTGCACCTTGGTGTCGCTGATCTTGGCAGGAACTCCCGCTTTATCGTGCAAACGCACAAGCAGGTCTTCGATATCGGCGATCGTCCTTGTGATCCACTCGGAGTGCGGAATCTCCGCAAGTTTTTCCGCGGAGCACATACAAGGAAGCAGCTCTGCAAGCTTTTCTTTCTTTTCCTCGGAAAGCTTTTTTAACGTCGCGACAAGCACGGCGGAAACCATTTCCTCGATCGGCTCTTTCGTGGCATCCGCAAGCGCCTCTGCAAGGGCATGCGCCGCGCCATACGGGGCGTTTCCATAGGAAATTCCGCCAAAAACAGACGCAAGGGAGAGCCCGACACAGTCATCTTCAGACTCCTCGCCGCCCACGACCCGCTCAAGATGCTCGAAAACAAGCTTGACCGCCTTTTGCGCAAAAACTTCTATAATGGAGATGTCCTCGGCGGCAAGATATGCCTCGATGGCGTTCGCAAGAATATAGATGCCGCCCGCCGCAGTCACGCGCGCGGGCGCGATCGCCGCCACCTCACTGTCGATCACGACAACGTTGGGAATAATGCTCGGGTTGGAAATGAAATTCTCTTCCACCTCGATAAAGCCGCTCGCCTCATGCCCGGAGCCGCACTCCGTCGGCACGGTGATGAGCGGAATCTCGCGGATTGTTTGCCTTGCGACGCCCGCCAACGGAAGAAAATCGTCGCAATTTTCCGAAAGAAAGAGCTTCAACGCCTTTGCGCTGTCCATCGTGCTTTCGCCGCCGATCGCGATGATACTGTCGCATCTGCCTTCGGCATATTTCGCCTTCAGCGCGCGCAACAGATCGAGGTCCAGGCAACTCGGCATCGCGTTATACGCCACGCCCACCGAAATTTTGCTTCCCTTTAATGCCGCAAGAACCTTTTCAAGCGAGCCCATCCTCGTTGCGTTCGTCGACGCGAGAACCATCGGCGCATTTGCGCCGAAATAATCCAACTCCGCACCGATCGTGCGCAAGGCATCTTTTCCGCAATTTATCTTCGTAGGATTATAAAATTCGAAATATTTCCGCATATTCCACCTCAAGATCCGTAAAGATCCTTTCTTTTGCGCTCGGAAAGCCTCAGCTTGTCCGAGACGCAGTCGATCCGCATTACGCAATTAAACGATTTCCCCGATCCGCGATAGGTCACACGCCCTTCGGAAAAAAGCTTCGCGAGCGACGCCCTTCCCTCAATGATATCCTCTTCCGCGCCGCGATCTTCCAGTCTTATCGACAGCAAAACGTCGGATATTTCGGAAGATTTCAGAATTCGAAAGCTATCGCCCTCTTTGATCAGGCGCAGGCTTTTGCCACCTGCTTGGAGCGACATCGAGAAGACGCCGGGCAAGCCGTACAAGACTTCCGCTTTCGCCGCGTCACTATGCTGCGTCGCAAAAACCAGCGCTTCCGCCCATTTTCGCAAAACGCGCGCCGCGCCCTCGTCTTTTTTGATTTTAAGCTTCTCGGTCTTGATCTCCATCGTCTTTTCCTTTCTTACAAGGTATCACACGCGCCCGTGCGTTGTCAACCTTCCGTCGCAAGCTCATCCGAACGGACGAGAAGCGCCACCGCATCCGCAGCCATTCCTTTCTCTTCGCCTATGATCCCGAGCTTCTCCGTCGTCGTGGCCGCAAAACGGACGCGTTCCTTCGGCTTGCCGATCGCCCCTGCGATTTTCTCCTCCATCTCGGGGAGGTAAGGCGCAAGCTTGGGCTTCTCTGCCATGATCGTCGCCGAAATGTTCTCGACGTCATACCCTTTTGTCCGAATGGCGCGGAGCACCTCCGCAAGAAGTGTCAAACTATCCGCCCCCTCGTATTTCGGATCCTCGGGCGGGAAGAAATGCCCGATATCGGGAAGATCCGCCGCGGTGAGGAGCGCATCCATGACCGCATGGGTCAAAACGTCCGCGTCGCTGTGTCCGTAAAGTCCTTTCTCGTGAGGGATCGTCACGCCGCCGAGGACAAGCCGCCGTCCCTCGCGCAATTCGTGCACGTCAAAGCCGACGCCGACGCGCCGAGAAAAATATTCGTAAATATCGGATAAATAGGTAATTTTCTTATTTTTCGGATCGCCTTCTTCGAGGGCAACGGAGCCGAAAGCCGCCTCGTAAATCGTCGCATCGTCGGAAGCCTCCGTCACCCGCCGATATGCCTCTTGGATCCGTCCGAGATCGAAGCATTGGGGTGTCTGAACGGAAACGTACTCTCTGCGATCCACCGCCTTATTCCCCTCTTCCGTGATTTTGCGAAGCGAATCCGAGCAGGGCAGGGCAGGGACGGCAGACCCCTCTTTCGCCGCGCGCGCCATACAGCGCGTGATCAAATCCTCTTTCACGTACGGTCTTGCGCCGTCGTGTATCGCCACGATGACGTCCTTTTCCCCAAAGCGTTCCACGGCGTAGCGAAGGGCGTTCCGCACGCTTTCGCTACGCGTCTCGCCCCCTACGACGACCGACACGGGAAGTCCCTTGAAAGTCCCTTGCGCAAGGGACTTTTTCTCCTCGCGCACAACGACGATGATCTCCTCGATGGCAGGGCAAGAAAGAAAGGGCCGAACGCTCCGCATAAGGACCGTCTCGCCGCCCATCTTTTCCCATATTTTATCTACGCCGGCGCGGGAGCCGCTCCCTGCCGCAACGATGATCGCGATGCCTTTCATTTTTCCTTGTAATCCTCGGATATTTCCGTCTTTTTGATCCTTTTTACTTAGTCGATAACTTCGTAAAGCTCCGCCGCGCTCTCCTTTTTTGTCACTTCGACGACGCTCGTCACACGCACGCGCAAACTGCCCTTGCCATAGACGATCTCGATGACGTCGCCTTCGCGCACTTCCTTGGACGGCTTCGCCTCTTTTCCGTTCAAGAGGACGCGCGACGCGCTGCAAGCGTCTG